>NZ_SDLD01000160.1:0-718 GCF_013096875.1 Geobacillus sp. DSP4a
TATACGAGATGCCTAAAATCGGGCACCTCTGCTTTCCTATTGCCTTTTTTGGCCATTTTCAGTATACCCTCACGGATCAGGAGCGTATACCGCACTCACCAAGTGGTGGGGATTTTCACGGAAAAGCTAAATTAATCATGCATTTGAAGATTACATGGTATGAAGCTTGGTAAATAAGGTATATCAGTACAACTAATCGTTTTTTATGTCTATTCCAGCGTAAACAGTAACTAATTCAAGGGCTGTTCGAATTCCCTTCTTTAAAGGTGGACAAGGACTCCTTTGTTCTTTAATTCTAATTAGTGGACAATGCATTCCCTGACAAGTTGGCTTTAAAATGCAAGAGTTACATTGCCTATCATCTTTCGCATCTGCCGTTATCCATAAGGGTAACTATTCAGCCACATCATAAAGTGAGCTGAATATTTTCTTCTTTCCTTGTCTATGATGTGAATATTGATAGACAAGGAGGTGAATCGCATGTTGACGGTACAACAAGCTGTATTTACAGTTGAGAGCTTAATCGGCAAAGTTCAACAACAAAAACAGCTCATTCATCAACTCATTCAAGAAAATGAACATTTGCGTCACGAAAACAAACAGCTACGCAAAGAAAATGAACAACTGAAGTACCGTGTTCAAGAGCTGGAAGCACGCACGAAAAAAAACAGCTCCAATAGCCATTTGCCCCCATCTTCTGACCGTTTTGAGAAAAAGC
>NZ_SDLD01000161.1:0-715 GCF_013096875.1 Geobacillus sp. DSP4a
GTGAACTACCCCCACTTAATTTTCTAGCGAAAATTTGAAGTGGGGGCTTCCAAAGAAGTTTGACTGCTTCAAGCAATCCTTATTCTTTGAGGCGTGTCCACTTCGCCGCTAGAGCATAAGACACTCAGGTCTACAGCTTTACTTTTCTTTAAGATGTTTAATGCGCCATTGACATCAGCATTAATTAGTTTGCCAGACTTTGTTCGATACAAGCCGCGCTTAATACGTTTGCCGCTGAACTTATATTCTTTTGGATTGTCGGCATTATATTCAGGAATCTCATCGCCGTCAAAAAAGCTGGCTTGAGACGTATAGGATTCTTCCTGTTTCAAGAATTCAATGCCGTAAAATTCACAAAGATATTCTAGTTTTTCTTTTATGTTACCGAGAGGAATATTGACAAAGTTTTGATTTGTCTTTTTTCCTAGATTCATATTGCGTTGCCATGTTTCCGCATAGCCAATGACAAGTTTGCCAATTTACAATCCGACGTTGTACATGTTCTTGGCAATATGGCACAGTTCTCGAAGAGTCAAGTATTCTTCTTTGGTCAAACCATTTAGCTGTTGTTTGATACAAAAATACATTTTTTCACCTCCCATCTAACTATATTATACTATATTTTACTGAATCTATCCTATTTTCAGCAAAATATAGTTAAGGCGATTCATCTCCCACTTACTCCGCTTCGCTTCGTTGAAGTGGGAGTCTTCTC
>NZ_SDLD01000162.1:0-715 GCF_013096875.1 Geobacillus sp. DSP4a
GTGAACTACCCCCACTTAATTTTCTAGCGAAAATTTGAAGTGGGGGCTTCCAAAGAAGTTTGACTGCTTCAAGCAATCCTTATTCTTTGAGGCGTGTCCACTTCGCCGCTAGAGCATAAGACACTCAGGTCTACAGCTTTACTTTTCTTTAAGATGTTTAATGCGCCATTGACATCAGCATTAATTAGTTTGCCAGACTTTGTTCGATACAAGCCGCGCTTAATACGTTTGCCGCTGAACTTATATTCTTTTGGATTGTCGGCATTATATTCAGGAATCTCATCGCCGTCAAAAAAGCTGGCTTGAGACGTATATGATTCTTCCTGTTTCAAGAATTCAATGCCGTAAAATTCACAAAGATATTCTAGTTTTTCTTTTATGTTACCGAGAGGAATATTGACAAAGTTTTGATTTGTCTTTTTTCCTAGATTAATATTGCGTTGCCATGTTTCCGCATAGCCAATGACAAGTTTGCCAATTTACAATCCGACGTTGTACATGTTCTTGGCAATATGGCACAGTTCTCGAAGAGTCAAGTATTCTTCTTTGGTCAAACCATTTAGCTGTTGTTTGATACAAAAATACATTTTTTCACCTCCCATCTAACTATATTATACTATATTTTACTGAATCTATCCTATTTTCAGCAAAATATAGTTAAGGCGATTCATCTCCCACTTACTCCGCTTCGCTTCGTTGAAGTGGGAGTCTTCTC
>NZ_SDLD01000163.1:0-715 GCF_013096875.1 Geobacillus sp. DSP4a
GAGAAGACTCCCACTTCAACGAAGCGAAGCGGAGTAAGTGGGAGATGAATCGCCTTAACTATATTTTGCTGAAAATAGGATAGATTCAGTAAAATATAGTATAATATAGTTAGATGGGGGGTGAAAACATGTATTTTTGTATCAAACAACAGCTAAATGGTTTGACCAAAGAAGAATACTTGACTCTTCGAGAACTGTGCCATATTGCCAAGAACATGTACAACGTCGGATTGTAAATTGGCAAACTTGTCATTGGCTATGCGGAAACATGGCAACGCAATATGAATCTAGGAAAAAAGACAAATCAAAACTTTGTCAATATTCCTCTCGGTAACATAAAAGAAAAACTAGAATATCTTTGTAAATTTTACGGCATTGAATTCTTGAAACAGGAAGAATCCTATACGTCTCAAGCCAGCTTTTTTGACGGCGATGAGATTCCTGAATATAATGCCGACAATCCAAAAGAATATAAGTTCAGCGGCAAACGTATTAAGCGCGGCTTGTATCGAACAAAGTCTGGCAAACTAATTAATGCTGATGTCAATGGCGCATTAAACATCTTAAAGAAAAGTAAAGCTGTAGACCTGAGTGTCTTATGCTCTAGCGGCGAAGTGGACACGCCTCAAAGAATAAGGATTGCTTGAAGCAGTCAAACTTCTTTGGAAGCCCCCACTTCAAATTTTCGCTAGAAAATTAAGTGGGGGTAGTTCAC
>NZ_SDLD01000164.1:0-700 GCF_013096875.1 Geobacillus sp. DSP4a
CTACAACTTTGGGGACAAAGGGTACATCAGCCACGCTCTTCGAGAAAAGCTGTACGAAGAACACCAAGCCGCGTTCTGGACACCGTCTCGACACAATCAAAAGCACGGCCCATCCAAGGCATGGGAAAAATGGATCAGGAAAAAACGCAAAGTCATCGAGACGGTGTTTTCGATTCTCGTAGACCAATACCGGATCACCGACATTCGAGCGAATTCCATGGCCGGGTTTGAAGTGGCACTCGATGGCATCTTGTTGGCTTATTCCTTGGTCACACTAGGGCTGGTTGAGCGCTGACACTCAACTAGCACCACGGGTATCTTTATATTTTTGTTTAATTGTTTTTTTCATCGTCTTTGGCGAGGAGACCCCCACTTCAACGACCAAAGGGAGTAAGTGGGGGAGGAATCGCTTTTTTTGTTTTTGTATCACTAAAAAATATGATATAATATATTATATAACTGTAGATGAGCATTTTTCATTACAATAATTTCCATGGTTAGAGAGACAAACAGGGTACCCCTTACGCGATACGGAGCTGTTTTTTGATCACATCAATGGGAATATCTTGCTTTGCAGCGTCATAAATGAACTCGACGACGCTGTGGTCTTTCCGCGACCGAAGAAGCTCCAGCCCGGTGGAGAGGTTTTGTCGGGATTCGGCGATGCTGTACACGCAGGCCAACAGCACCACCGCCCAAT
>NZ_SDLD01000165.1:0-688 GCF_013096875.1 Geobacillus sp. DSP4a
ATGTATTTTTGTATCAAACAACAGCTAAATGGTTTGACCAAAGAAGAATACTTGACTCTTCGAGAACTGTGCCATATTGCCAAGAACATGTACAACGTCGGATTGTACAATGTCAGACAATACTATTTTGAACACAAGGAATTTCTTAATTATGAGAAAAACGATCATCTTGCAAAAACTAACGAAAACTATAAGCTGTTAAACAGCAACATGGCACAGCAAATTTTAAAAAAGGTCAATGAAGCCTTTAAATCTTTCTTTGGTTTGATCAGTCTTGCCAAACAAGGAAAATATGATCACAAGGCTATCAGTATTCCAAAATATCTTAAAAAAGATGGCTTTCATTCACTGATCATTGGCCAGATTCGTATAGACGGCAACAAATTCACGATACCGTATTCTCGCCTATTTAAAAAGACTCACAAGCCTATCACGATAACGATTCCGCCTGTGTTACTGGACAAAAAGATTAAGCAGATTGAAATCATTCCTAAGCATCATGCCAGGTTCTTTGAGATTCAGTACAAATATGAAATGCCTGAAGATCAAAGAGAATTAAACGACCAAAAAGCACTGGCAATTGATTTAGGATTAAACAATCTTGCCACTTGTGTCACATCAGACGGCAGATCATTCATCATTGATGGGCGGAGATTAAAAAGTATAAATCAATGGTTTAACAAAGAAA
>NZ_SDLD01000166.1:0-682 GCF_013096875.1 Geobacillus sp. DSP4a
GCCGCCGCTCGGGGTCAAATAACCTTCCCCCTCGGGGTGCCAGCACCCCTGCGGGCGAAGAACATTTGCCCATCGCGGCGAAACACTCGCCTCCGCTTTTCCGGTTATCTAGTTTTCAAGGAACGAAGCTGCTGCCTTGAGTCTGCTTCTTTGCAGCTTTGCGCCGAGGAATCCATCTTCCTTGAACCTGCTGGAAGACGAAGGCGCAAAGTAGCTCCTTTGAATTCGCTTCTTCGCTGGTTTGCGTCGAGGAATTCGGCTTCTCCGAATCCGCTTGTAGACGCAGACGCAAACGAGACTACTTCATTGAATTCACTTCTCTGCAGTCTTGCGTCGAGGAATTCGGCTTCTCCGAATCCGCTTGTAGACGCAAAGCGACTTCTTTGAACAAACTTCCTTGCGGCTTTGTGCCGAGGAATCTTGCTTCCCTGAACCTGCTAGCAGACGCAGGCACAGGCGCTTTTGAAGGAATTTCTCATTCCCTCAAAACCGAACGAAACGAAAGCGCTGTGTATCGACAGTTGGCCATTGCGGCCTCCGCTTTTCGAATTGTCCAGCTCCGGCCGCCATCGGCTCGCGACGCTTCGGTCCTGCTGCGGCGGCAACAGCCTCCTCGCAGGCCCTCCAGCGCGTTTCGCCGATAGGCGGGCGGCCTTCGCTTTTCCCCTTAGAAAGGAGGTGA
>NZ_SDLD01000167.1:0-679 GCF_013096875.1 Geobacillus sp. DSP4a
TGGTGCTGTTGGCCTGCGTGTACAGCATCGCCGAATCCCGACAAAACCTCTCCACCGGGCTGGAGCTTCTTCGGTCGCGGAAAGACCACAGCGTCGTCGAGTTCATTTATGACGCTGCGAAGCAAGATATTCCCATTGATGTGATCAAAAAACAGCTCCGTATCGCGTAAGGGGTACCCTGTTTGTCTCTCTAACCATGGAAATTATTGTAATGAAAAATGCTCATCTACAGACAATATAATTATTCGCGTGAAATACTTTTAGTAACTCATAACCTAAACCTCTGTTTGCCCCAGTAATTAAAACATGCCCACTCATTTTTTAACTCCTTTCGAGTGTATAATCTTCATTCGAATAAAAATACTAAATCTCTATTATACCTTGTAAACTAGCACATTATTTCAGAATCCCTTTTTCAAATTATTTCAGGCGGATTCGGAAATAATGTGCAAAATTTTTGCGGATTGTTCCGGATTTTGCACATTCTTTCGGAACATTTGCACGCTCTTTCAGATGAAGATTTCCAGCGCGCCTGATGGACCGATGGAAAAAAGAAAGCACAAAAGAGGCCGATTCGGCCCCTTTCGTGCTAATACCCCATTTCCTCTGCGGCCATGCGCACCACTTCTTCGTCAATGGCGTCCTTTTTCAGCTGATACCCGTATAACAGGCACGTCGT
>NZ_SDLD01000168.1:0-667 GCF_013096875.1 Geobacillus sp. DSP4a
GACAAACGGCCGACTACGATCCAAACGCTGTTTGGAGAAGTGACGTTTCGACGGAACTACTACTATGACCGGCAAACGGGGAACTATACCTTCTTGCTGGATGCCGAATTAGGCTTTGATGGGGCCCGATCGATCAGTCCTTGCCTCGAGGAAACGGCGGTCGAGTTGGCCGTAGAGTGCTCTTCCTACCGCAAAGCGGCCCGTACGTTGGAGTCGATCGTGGGGTATGCGGTCATGAGCCACGAGGCGATTCGCCAACTGGTGCTGGAGGCCCCTGTCTCGCTGCACCGCCCTGTTTCCCAACGGCACGGCCGGGTGCTGTTTGTGGAGGCGGATGGACTGTTTATTTCCCGCCAGGGGAAAGGGAAACGGGCGAAAGAAGAGAAAATCCTGGCGGTTCACGAGGGATGGAAACGAAACGGTTCGCAGCTCGAGCTCGTGAACCGGCGCCACTACCTCCATGAAGGGGAGGGAGACGTGTGGGAACGGTTCGAAGAGTGGCTGATGAACGAATATGCCTATGATCCGTGCCGGGACCTGTTGATCATCAACGGCGACGCGGCGTCGTGGATCACGGCCTGCCGGGAGTATTTTGGGAAGCGGGCGTGCTTTCAGCTGGATCGATTTCATGTGGCGCGGGAGCTGCGTCAGTGTCTGTCCGGCCATC
>NZ_SDLD01000169.1:0-656 GCF_013096875.1 Geobacillus sp. DSP4a
GGAAAGAACTCGATCGATCGTTTCGCCTGCCAACAGAAGACATAACGAATCCCACACGTTTTTTTCGTGTTTCGTCAGTGTGGAAACGATGCTTCTTGCGATGCAAAACGACTGCGCGAATGTTTCTTCGCGAAACGTACCCGAAATGTTCTCTTTGACTTTGACCATGCGAAGATCGCGTTCGGCTTGGTTGTTATCAAAGGGAACATGTACTTCACGTAAGAAACGCAGCGCTTCTTCCTTTCGTTTTTGAAGGCGTCGAACAAAAGCGAGTGCTTTTTTCGGAAGAGGCGTCATCGTTTCTAATCGGTGTTGTGCTCTTTCTAGGATGCGATCATACACTCGTTCCCACCGTCTCGCTTCTTCTTCGGAAAGTGCACCGTGATGGGCTTCGACGGCTTGCTTGGCGGCTAACAGAAACGTGGTCATGCGCATCGCCCACGTATGCCCCTGTTCGATGAATCCTTTTAACTCACGCAAATGGTGGGCATGACAAAGGGCATGGGTGGCATGTGTGTATTTCGGATATGTACCGAACGCATCGTGCATCATCGTCCCTTCATATCGGGGAAGAATCCCGATATCATCGGTCGCTTTTTTTCCACGAGAAGCGTGAGGAGCCAAGTATGTATATCTCGATGTACACGCGACATGCA
>NZ_SDLD01000016.1:0-62257 GCF_013096875.1 Geobacillus sp. DSP4a
AAGGAAATCTTTGTCCGAAACAATTCACAAAAAATTTAGCACATTCCTTCAGAAAAGGGGAGAGGGCTTTCTGAAAGAATGTGCAAAAAAATGGGCGTTTTGTGCTGAAATAAAATGATAATTTACAAATAGGGCACTTATTATATTCAAATAATGATTGCGATAGACCTTTTTGACTTGAACGTTCATGAGAGAAAAACTCCTTCACCTTCCTTGTATGTCAAGGATTCATTCGACGATGGACACAAAAAATCCTCCCGATTTTCGTTGGGAGGGTGCGAAATGTGAGTTAAATAATGAGGAGCAAGGTTGGGTACTTTTGTAGGGAAATTTCTGTATGAGGTGATAAATTATGACCACTATCTGCGCAGTTGTTCCGTCCTTTAACTCAGAGTTACATATTGAACAGACCGTTGCCAGCCTTTTAAATCAGACAAAACCACTCCATAAAATCGTTATTGTAGATGATGGCAGTCAAGATGGCACGTTAGAAGTCATTAATGGAATGATGCGGGAAAACAAAAATATAGAGTTGATTCAATTAAAACAAAATTCAGGCCCTTCGTACGCACGAAATATTGGGGTTGAGCATGCAGACAGTGATTGGATCCTATTTATGGATTCTGATGATATAGCTCATCCGCTATTAATTGAAGAGCTTCAAGCACATTTGGAGCGTTTGAATCGAACATGTGATCAGCCAGAGTATTTTCTTGCTCATCCCAACTATCGTCATATTGATGAACATGGGAATGTGATAGATGAGTTAAACTACGGTCGTCCATATAGAAAAGAGGAAGCTTTGGGATTTCTGCTATTAAGGAATACAATCGCGACAAGTGGTATTTTAGTGAATCGGGAGTTGTTTCGAAAAGTAGGTGGATTCAATACTGAATATCGTTATGCAGAAGATTGGGATTTATGGTTGCGAATGAGTGAACATAGCGGAATCGCCCATATCAATAAACATTTAGTTGATATTCGAAGACATTCTCATAATTTATCTGCGAGTATGTCTACCATGCATGAGTATGAAAAAAAAGTGCTACTGTCTTATTCATTAGAGAAGATAAAAGAAGCGATCTTTAGAAGGACGCAACTTTCTCCCACGCAGAATATGTGTGATTATGTTTCCATTCTTTTTCGTTTAGACAAATGGGAGGAAGGCTATACAATTATACAAGAGTTAAAAGATGATGACCGTAATGATGAGCAGGTCTTATTCTTAGAGGGGATTTATTTTCTGAAGACCGAGAGCGCTATAGAGGCTGAGAAAAGATTTGCAGAGATACTTAACGTTAACCAGTGTGATGGGGCATCTTTAAATAATTTAGGAGCTGTGAAGTTAATCAGAGGAAAAGTAGAGGAAGGTAGGAACTTGCTGCTAAGAGCTTTAGAACTTTACCCTAATTATTTAGATGCTAGTTATAATCTTCAGACGAATCCGCCTTATACTTGGAAATCGCTGAAGTTTACATGGAGAAAATTACGTTCTAAATTAATCTCTTATAATCAGCAATAAAATCTTTTCTACGGGCTTCGGAAGTGTTCCAAGACTATCACAAGCGTTGGAGTAACTAATGAGCTACAAAGGATACATCTTCGACCTCGACGACACGCTGTATTGTGAACACGATTACGTCAGATCGGGATTTTGGACGGTGGCGAATGAGCTGGCGAAGCAGCGTCCAGACATAGGGATAGACGGCATTCATCAAATGCTGATCGATGAATGGCGGCGAAATGGGCGCGGGCGGGTGTTTGATGACGTATGCAAGCAGCTAGGTATTGACGCCGATATTGCCCGCCTCGTCCATCTTTATCGCAGTCATCGGCCCGATATTTCGCTATATGATGATGCGAAGGAAGTCCTGGCTCATTTGAGACAGACAGGAAAAAAGCTCGGCATCATCACGGATGGGGATTCGACGATGCAATGGTCGAAAATCAAAGCGCTTGAACTCGAGCATGTCGTAGATGCCATCATCGTCACCGGCGATTTGGGAAGGGAACATTGGAAGCCGAGCGAGACGCCGTATCGAAAGATGGTGGAGGATTTGGGATTGGATTTTCGCGATTGCGTATACATCGGCGATAACCCAAATAAAGACTTTATTGCCGCGAAAAGGCTTGGGATGGGCACGGTGCGGATCATTCGAGATGTCGGCGATCATATGCGAACGATGTTGGGGGACGAATACGAAGCGGACATGACGATTCATTCGTTGACCGAATTGATTGACAGGCGTTTGTAGGTGGAGGGGGCTTTTTCCGCGTTTGGTGAAAGAGGTGGTTCGTATCAACGTCTTGGTGACAAGCATTTCGAAAAAAGTCCCATTGCTCAGTGCTGTCCGGCGGGCGATGCGAAAAGCAGGGATGACGGGGGCTCTCATTGGCGCTGATCGCAACGGGAATTGCATTGGACGCTATTTTATTGATGAATTTTGGGAGATGCCCTCGTTAGACGATCTAGCCGTTGAAGAATTCATTTCGATTTGCCGCCAAAAGCGCATCCGCTTCATTATACCGACAAGAGATGGCGAGCTTCCGTTCTTTTCTGCCTATCGTCAAGTATTCGAAGAGAACGGTATATTTGTCATGGTGTCTGAACGGAACGCGATTGAGATTTGTCTTGACAAGTTGCGGTTTTATGAACTGCTCTCTGCTCAAGGGTTTCCTGTCATTCCGACAGCACTTTCGTTGGAAGAGCTGAACGATGGTGATTATGTTGTGAAGGAGCGTTACGGAGCGGGGGCGAGAAACATAGGGCTTTGTTTAACGAAAGAGGAAGCAAATCGGCATGCCAAGAAGCTGGAGGCCCCTGTTTTTCAACCTTTTATCGCTGGGACAGAGATCAGCATTGATCTCTACATGACGCGGATGGGGCGAACGAAAGGAGCAGTAGCGCGAAAAAGGGATTACGTGGTCAATGGGGAGTCGCAAATCACTACAACGATCAGAAATGAAAAATTAGAGGGCATGTGTACCGCTGTCGCCTCCTATTTAGGGTTATACGGGCATGCAGTGATGCAGGTGATCATTGATCGTGAGGGGCAGTTTCATCTCATCGAGTGCAACCCCCGCTTCGGTGGGGCTTCGACGTTAAGCATCGAAGCTGGTTTGGATAGTTTTTATTGGTTTTTCCTTGAGTCCCAAGGGGTGAACTTGAACGATTATCCATTTATCCGTTCAACGAATGAAAAGAAACAAATTCGGTATCCCGCCGATTTCGTAATCGATTTGTAAAGGGGGATTCAGTTGAAAACACTCATCATCATCCAAGCCCGCATGGGATCATCGCGGCTGCCGGGAAAAGTGCTCATGCCGCTTGGGGATACGGTTGTGTTGGACTATGTTGTTTCACGATGCCAACAAGTAAAGGAAATGGATGATGTGATTGTCGCCACGTCTACTCTGCCGCAGGATGATGCGATTGAGTCGTGGTGCAAACAGCATCACGTTCCGTGCTTTCGCGGATCGGAGGATGATGTGCTTGCGCGCTATTATGAATGTGCAAAACCTTATCAGCCTGACTATGTGATTCGTGTGACGGCGGATTGTCCGTTTGTTGATTATGAATTGGCAGACCAAATTGTGGGAGCTATGAAAGCAGAACCATCGGATATTGTCATCGTGGAGGGAGAGTTGCCGCGCGGCCTAGTGGTTGAAATGGTGTCGTTTTCGGCGCTCGAATACATATACCATCATGGCAAAGAACCGCGTCATCGCGAGCATGTGACATACTATGCCTATGAATTTCCAAGTGAATTCCGACGCACCTATGTTCAAGCGCCGAAAGCCATTTGCCAACCGCAGTTGCGCATCACATTGGATACCGAAGAAGACTATCAATTATGCGCGGCCATTGCGAACCATTTCAGAGGGGATCGATTCGTTCGTTCGAGCGAGGTCGTTCAGTTTTTACTGGCTCATCCCGATGTGGCCAAACTCAACGCCCACGTTCAGCAAAAACCGGTGGTGTAACATGTGTACTCGGGGAGGAGAAGCGATGGGTCATCAAAATAAAACGATTATCTTTTATAATGGGCAAAGTCAGTATGGTGTGCTTCGATATTTTATTCAAGATCTCGCTGCAAGTTTTATTTTTGGAACGTGAATTTAAGGACGGAGAAGATCTTCTTTTGTACTCTTTTACTCCATATCCTCATGCTAGGATACAGTCATTTTTAGATGATAACGCAACGTTGCAGAAGATTGCTGAGAATGGAAGAAAGAAAGTCATGGAAAAGCATACTTGGCTGGCAAGAGCGGAAAAAATCATTGAAACGGTTATGTATCACAAGCATTTATGACTTGAATGGGTAGAGGCGAATGGGATCATGAATATTTTATTCCGTGTTGACTCATCGTTTGCGATCGGCACCGGCCATGTGATGCGCTGTTTGGCATTGGCGAGGATGCTGAAAGAAGTCGGTTGTGCCGTTTATTTTGCGATGAGGGTAGGCCCAGGGGATTTGTGCGATGAGGTGGAAAGCAGAGGGTTTCCCGTGTTCCGTCTTGTTTATGATGGACCTGTGTCACAAGAAGTGGACGCACAATGGACGATTGATGTGGTTCGACGATTCCTTCAGTCGGTAGATTGGTTCATTGTCGACCATTATGAGCTTGATCGCCGCTGGGAAGAAAAAGTGAAAGCCTATGTCAGCCATGTGATGGTGATTGATGATTTAGCGAACCGTCCTCATGAATGCGATGTTTTGTTGGATCAAAACTATTACCAACATGCGCAGCAACGGTATAATGGACTTGTGCCGCTAGGCTGCCGTCTATTGTTAGGCCCTCAATATATGTTGTTGCGGCCGGAATTTTATGAGGCCAAAAAATTCGTAAGCCTTCGTAGTGGCCAAGTGCAACGGGTACTCCTGTTTTTTGGCGGCAGCGATCCGACGAATGAAACAGAGAAAGCGCTGCATGCTTTCAAGGAGTTGGATGTTCTTGATGTGGAAGTTGACGTTGTGGTAGGGAAAGCCAATTTGAATCGTTTTCGCGTGGAACAATTCTGTCGTGAAATGGGATTTCGTTACCATTGTCAAATTGATTACCTTGCCAAGCTGATGGCAAAGGCGGATTTTTCACTTGGGGCTGGTGGCGCGTCGATGTGGGAACGCTGTTTTCTCGGCCTGCCTTCCGCGGTGACGATCGTTGCGGAAAACCAAAGGCGATCGACGGAAGACGCCGCCGCGTACGGAGCCGTTTGGAATATAGGTTGGCATGCAGATGTAAAATCGGCTGATTATGCCGATATAGTATATAGAGCGATTGCTTCACGGGAACAACTGAAGCACATGAGCCGCAAAGCGCTCGAATTGGTAGGGAGTACAAAAGAATATATCGTACATCCGGTCGTGGAGGCGCTATTGGAGGGATGATCCATTGATCAAAGACATTCAAATTGGCCATCGTCTTATTGGGCCGAATCATAAACCGTTTATTATTGCGGAAATGTCCGGTAACCATAATCAATCGTTGGAGAGAGCGTTAGCCATCGTGGAAGCAGCAGCGCGGGCAGGCGTCGATGCGGTGAAATTGCAGACGTATACGGCGGATACAATGACGCTCGATATGGACGAGGGAGATTTTTTTATTGATGACCCCGATAACCTTTGGCAGGGGAATTCGCTTTATAAGCTCTATCAGGAAGCTTACACGCCTTGGGAATGGCATGAGCCGATTTTTCAGCGCTGTAAAGAATTAGGGCTTATTGCGTTCAGCACCCCTTTTGATGAAACGGCCGTTGAGTTTTTAGAGGAACTAAATGTTCCAGCCTATAAAATCGCCTCGTTTGAAAACACGGATTTGCCTTTAATCCGCAAGGTTGCCGAGACGGGGAAACCATTGATCATTTCAACAGGAATGGCAACAGCGGCGGAGTTGGACGAAACGGTCAGAGCAGCAAGGGAATCGGGATGCCACGACCTGATTTTATTAAAATGTACAAGCACATATCCCGCGACGCCAGAGAACTCACATTTGGCCACTATTCCGCATATGAGAGAGCTGTTTCAATGTCAAGTAGGGTTGTCCGACCATACGATGGGCATTGGGGTCAGTGTCGCCGCTGTTGCGCTCGGAGCCACTGTCATTGAAAAACATTTTACCCTTTCGCGCGCAGAAGGAGGAGTGGATGCAGCATTTTCAATGGAACCGCATGAAATGGCCGCATTAGTGATCGAAACGGAACGGGCATGGCAAAGCATCGGTGGAGTTCAATATGGCCCTACGAAAGCGGAGAAAGCATCATTGAAACATCGGCGATCGTTATACATTGTGCGAGATATGAAGGCAGGCGAGACGTTGACGAAGGAAAACGTCCGCGCGATTCGTCCTGGCAATGGATTGCCGCCGAAATATTTCGACCAGCTGCTTGGAAAAACAGTGAAACGTGACGTAAAAAAAGGAACGCCGGTGACATGGGATTTATTATTGTAAGAGGTGATCGAGATGAGAATACTATTAACAGGCGGTGCAGGGTTTATTGGACGCGCCGTGGCGAAACGGCTGCTTGACGATGGGCATGATGTCTGGATTCTTGACGACCTTTCGAATGGGCGGGAAGAAAATATTTCCGAGTTTCGCCATCATCCGAATTTGAAGCAGTTCATCGTCGGGGATATCAAAGACGAACGTTTGCTTGCACAGCTTTTTCGTGAACATACATATGATCTTTGTTACCATTTAGCGGCGTCGATTAATGTGCAAGATTCCATTGATGATCCAAGAACAACGTTTTACAACGATACGATTGGAACGTTTTATCTCCTTGAACAATGTCGGAAGCATCGAACCAAATTGGTTTTTATGAGCACATGCATGGTGTATGACCGTTGCTATCATGAAACAGGGATTGCCGAAACTCACCCGACAAAGCCGGCTTCGCCGTATGCTGGGGCGAAAATTGCGGCGGAAAATATGGTGCTGTCGTATTTTTATGCCTATCAACTGCCTGTAGTAGTTGTCCGGCCGTTTAACACCTACGGACCTTACCAAAAAACAAACGGTGAAGGTGGGGTTGTGGCCATCTTTATCCGGAAAAAACTGACGGGTGAACCATTGCAAATTTATGGCGATGGTACACAAACACGTGATTTATTGTATGTGGATGATTGTGCGCAGTTCGTTGTTCAGGCGGGTTACTCCGATAAGGTGAATGGGGAAATCTTAAACGCTGGATTAGGCAGAGACATTTCGATTAATGATCTAGCTAAGCTCATTGTGGGCGATGAAAAGCAGATTGAGCATGTTCCCCATATTCATCCACAGAGTGAGATTCAGAAGTTGTTATGCAATTATGAGAAAGCCAAACGGCTGTTAGGCTGGGAACCGAAAGTGTCTCTTGAAGAAGGGATTCAAAAGACGGAAGAATGGATCAAAACGAGCCGCCTGATGTAGTCGGGTGGCTTTTCTTCGTCGAGATGTCAAGGAGGAAATGAAGCATGAAGTTAGCCATCCATGGGGGGACTCCTGTGCGTGAATCTTTTTTATCTTACGGACAGCAATGGATTGATGAGGATGATATTGAAGCGGTGGTGGAGACATTAAGAAGCCCTTTTATTACACAAGGGCCGAAAATTCAGCAATTTGAAGAAGCGATCGCCCGATACGCCGGCGCAAAATACGCAGTGGCATTTGCCAATGGAACAGCCGCTTTACATGGCGCTTGCTTTGCCGCTGGCATCTCTCGGGGAGATGAGGTGATTACGACCCCGATTACCTTCGCAGCCAGCGCCAACTGTGTTCTGTATGTTGGCGGAACACCTGTGTTTGTGGATATTGACGAAAAAACGTACAATATCGATCCAAGCCGGATTGAGAAGGCCATCACTTCGCGCACGAAGGCGATTATTGCCGTTGATTTTACAGGCCAGCCTGCCGATTTAGATCCAATTCGGGAAATCGCCAGAAAATATGGTCTCGTCTTCATCGAAGATGCAGCTCATTCTCTAGGTTCGTGTTATAAAGGAAAGAAAGTAGGCTCGTTGGCCGATATGACGATGTTCAGCTTTCATCCTGTCAAGCATATTACGACTGGTGAGGGAGGGATTATTGTCACTGACGATGAGGAGTATTATCATAAATTAAAACGCTTTCGTACGCATGGGATTATAACAGAAAATGTAAACAATGATGAAGGGCCTTGGTATTATGAGATGGTGGATCTCGGCTACAATTACCGAATGACGGATTTGCAAGCAGCGCTTGGGCTCAGCCAGTTGACAAAGCTTGATGCATTTGTGCAGAAACGGCGAGAAATTGCTGCGATATATAATGAGGCGTTTTCTAACGTTCCTGGTGTACGCATTCCTTATCAACTTCCATATGTTGACTCTAGCTGGCATTTATATGTGCTTCAGTTGCAATTGGAGCATTTCCGGGTTGGGCGTAAAGAGATATTTGAAGCGTTGCGGGCAGAAAATATTGGAGTGCATGTTCACTACATCCCGGTTTATTTTCACCCTTATTATCAAAAATTAGGGTATAAAAAAGGAATTTGTCCAGTTGCGGAAAAATGGTATGAAACGGCGTTAACCATTCCTCTTTTTCCAAAAATGAGTGAATATGATATCAGAACGGTTATTGAAGGGGTAAACAAAGTGCTCTCCTTTTATCGAAAATAACGAGGAGCGAAAAACGATGAGGTGGGCAGAAATCCGCCAAACATACCCGAACCAATTTGTTTTAGTGGAAGCCGTCTCCGCCTGCTCTCAACATGGTAAGCGCATGATTGAAGACATGGCGGTGGTCGGCTGTTATGAACATGTATCTGAGGCATGGAGCAGCTATAAGCAACAACATCGGACGTTTCCGGAAAAAGAGTTGTATATTTTTCACACCAGCAACGAGCGAATTGAGGTAGAGGAGCGATATTTTATTGGGGCTCGGGGAAGAGAATGCCCTTATCATATTGCTCTTCTTTGTGCTCGTGAACCATCGGTTTAGGGGAAATGATTGTCTTTCACCAGCCTTTTCATGCTCGTTTTTATTTTGCGGAAACAGCTTTCTGAGTCTTACTGGTTATCACGGCAGGAGATTTCTATAGAAATGGAGAAAATAAAAATACAGTTTCATGATTTAGCTATCGTTAAGGATTTTAGCCTCAGGTTATATCTTGCTTATTTCAAAACGTATGTCATGTCATAATGAAAATAAAGACTGTTGCGTGGAGGTTGTATAATGTCTGGCAAAGAAAAGGTCGTTCATTTTAAATACTTGTTTGCTGATGACTATAATCCTGTCTACGTCAATGGGGCGCACGGCGGAATTTCTCCGCAGGGGGAGATTGTTGTGAACTTTTATTTTGAACGCCGTCCCTTGCCTTACGAGGAAACATACGTGTTTGAAGGAACAGGACAGCCAGCAAGAAAGACGGATGTACGGCCCCCTGACCATGAAGAAAATATTATCCGCTATGTGTCAACTGGGGTTGTGATGAATTTGGAGACCGCGAAACTTTTTCACGAGTGGCTGGGTGAGCATATTATGATGTTGGAACAAATTCGGAACGAGGGGACACAGCGATGATTTTACGCGCAGAGAAGTCTTCATCTACTGGAATCGACGAGTATTTTCGTTTGCCGAAAACCCAAGCTGTCCGTGCCCGTTTCCCCGTTTCGGAACCATTGATTCGGGAAACAGTGGGAGAGGAACATGTTTGGTTGCCCCATGTTGAGGAAACAGCAACACCGATGAAAACGGTGATATGGCGAAATGAGCATTCTTTTGGACGGGTGACTCCCTTTATTTATGACCAAGTGCGAAAGGCAGAAAACATAGCCAAACTGCAAGCCATCAGAGAACTGGGGAACGATTGGAATGGAAATGGCGCGGATTCATTTTCCGATAAATTGATTGAGAAGGTCTTCAGTGTGATTCACACGATCATTAAGCAGCCGAAGCTGTTCCCCACAGCACGAGATAGCATTCAGCTTGAGTTTGAAAAAGAAAATGGAGATTACTTGGAGTTTGAACTTTTTGAAAACAAAATTGATGTTTTTGTGTCATATGCAGATGGACGTGAAATGGAAAAATCGATCCCATACGATGTGCGGGAGATAAATCGAATCATTGTTGACTTTTATGAAACCAGAGATCGGACGGGAAGAAAGGCTGTTTAGGGCTGTTTTTCCGAGCATTGTATGGGATGAGGAGCACAATCGTCCATCATCTGCTTTGTTCAAAGATAAGAGAGGGGTTTCTGTTGACCGAGACGGTGGACGCACGGAGGAAGAGGTCGTTTCTAAGTTTCAAGACCGTTTTGGTGTGGAAAAAGTAAAGGCTGTCGTCTATGTTGAAGCCGGTTTTTGTATGGATATCGGCGCTCATCTTGTTTATTGTCCGTCGCGACGAAATCCATATCATGCCGAAATTCATGATTCCCCTAGTAAAACGATGTTATCAACCGCTAAAGCGAGAAAGCTGGCATTGCATTGTGCAGTTGTTTATCGCGCATAGATCTACAAGACTGGTGAAAACAAAATTTTCCTTCCCCCGACAAAACCGTCCGTCTCAACGCACAAGAACCTCTAATAAAGCGTCGGAAAAAGAATCTTCGTTTAGCTCAAGAAACCGGATGTTTGGCGGGGGAGTGGCGATTTTCCAGGCGTATTCGATGTCGTCTTTGTCACGGAGAAGGCCCCTCTTCTTGAATGCCTCAGCCGGCAAGTTGGGAAAAGAAACGGTGATGTTCGGTGACAGCGCCTGTTGATCGACTAGCAGAAATTTCACGGTTTCGTTTTTTCCGATCATATCAATTCTCCCGTTTGCGCCGATTACTTCCTTCCCGACCGGTTCGATCGTGACGATTTGGTCGGGAAAATGGAGCTGCCATTTTTCTGTCGTGTATTCCCCGAGAAGTTCTTCTTGTATTTTGATGTTTTCCCGCTTCACTGACAGCAACCCTTTTTCCTGCAATGGGGTAAGGAATGGTTCGATTTGCCTATAGAACGATTCGATTTCACGTAGCCATTGCTTTTTTAACTCCTCGCGATTGAGTTGCTTTCGCTCCCTTTCTTCTTTCTTCTGTTTCAAAAACTGCTCTAAATGCTCCAACCCCAATGTACTCATCTCCTTTGCTTTTCGATACCTTTATTATACATCAATTTTTCCAAGAAGGACTCTTTCGCCGTTACCCACCGCATTTCTCTCCTTTCCCCACTTCACACTTCCCATGTTTCATCCGATATAAATCATAGAAAGCGTCCAAACCAAAGGAGCGGGTCGTATGACGATTGAACGGTTGTCTTCTTCGTTTCCTTCGTATGAACCGATGCGAAATGACCAGGCGAAGACGAATGCTGGGCTGTCGGCGGTGCGGCCGTCAGAAGGAGAGGAGTCGGCTTCTTCTCCTGCGCGGCTGTTTTCGCACGATGAGCTCGAGAATGTGGTCAATGGGTTGAATGAGTTGTTGCAGCCAAGCCATACATCGATCCGGTTCGAGCTGCATAAGGAGTTGAATGAGTACTACGTGCAAGTGATCGATGAAAAGACGCATGAGGTGATCCGCGAAATTCCGCCGAAGAAGCTGCTGGATACGTATGCAGCGATGATGGAGTTTGTCGGATTGTTGGTGGATCGAAAAATTTAACGGTGGTGAAGACAGATGGCAGGGAATTTGCGCATTAGCGGTTTGGCGAGCGGCATGGATATCGACCAGATCGTTAAGGACTTAATGAAAGTGGAACGGATGCCGCTTGATAAGTTGAAACAGAAAAAGCAAATTTTAGAGTGGCAGCGCGATGATTATCGGGAGATGAACAAATTATTACAAGAACTAGATACGCTTATTTTCGATGGAGTATTTAGGCAGAGTACATTTTTGAAAAAAACGGTTACAAGTTCGGATGAGAGTGTTGTCACCGCAACGGCAGTCAATGTTGCTGGAAATCAAACGGTTGAGCTGTCGAATATCACCCAATTGGCGACTGCTGCGAGATGGATATCGGAGCAACCTATTCAAACCACAAGTGCGTCTGGAAAAATTAATCCAAACGATAAATTGAAAGACGTTACTTTCCTGGTGGAAGATAGTAGTGGGAATCCGCAAGAAATCACATTTACAGAGGCGTTTTCTTTAAAATTTGAAGTAGTAAAACCGGGAAGTTCGACGCCGGAGACAGTGGATATTTCCATTGATCCGACAGTTGATACGTTAAATAGCGTTATTGCTAAATTGAATCAAAACAGCAAATTAGGAGTTAGCGTCTTTTTCGATGAGTTTAGTCAAAAACTGGTCATAACCAAAAATGAAACAGGAGCAGGGGCTTCAATTAAAGTAATTGAAGGGGCAAGCGATGGTACTCCTGGGACAATCGGTTTTCTTAATGCACTTGGATTTGAGTCAGCCCGAGCTAATAACGAATTAACAGGAAAAGTAGATGGACAAAATGCTAAGTTTACAATTAACGGATTGCCAATCGAACGTACGACCAATACATTTACGATTAATGGTATGACTTATACGTTAAAAAATACTAAAACATCAGGAACTGTAACTATCTCTACTACAACCGATACCGACTCAATTTTTAACTCAATCAAAGCCTTCGTTGATAAATACAATGAAGTGATCGCCAAAATCAACGCCGAGCTGAAAGAAGAGCGCTACCGCGACTATCCGCCGCTTACCGACGAGCAAAAGGAAGCGATGACGGAAAAGCAAGTGGAGCTGTGGGAAGAAAAAGCGCGGAGCGGCATGCTTCGCGGCGATTCGATTTTGTCGAGCGCCCTCAGCCAAATGCGGATGGACTTGTACACGAAAGTGGAAGGGGCGAACATCCCGAGCGGATTTTCGCAGCTGGCGCAAATCGGGATTACGACGTCGTCGAATTATCTAGACGGCGGGAAGTTGATCATTGACGAAACGAAGCTGCGGGAGAAAATCAAGGAAAATCCGGATGCCGTCTATCAGTTGTTTAACCAAGACGGTGCGACCGATGCGGAGAAAGGCATCGCCCGCCGCCTGCGCGATACGATCAAGGCGACGATCGGAAAGATTGAGCAGAAGGCGGGGAAGACGATTTGGACGAACCAGCAGTTTGCGATCGGGCGCGATTTAATTCAAATCAATGACCAAATTGATCGATTCCAAGACCGCTTGAAACAAATTGAAGACCGCTACTACCGCCAATTCACAGCGATGGAAGAGGCGATTCAGCGCGCCAACCAACAAAGCATGTATTTGATGAATGCCTTTGGCGGCATGCAAAGATAACGATCAGCGGCTGTGGCATGCAGGCGTCCGTTGGCGCTTGGCCATCATCGGAAAGCGATCCGCTTCCTGATGATGGAGGTTTTAGGCTGAGACAACTGAAAAGGCGCGACGCCTCTTGACAGGGGCGGTTTGGCTGAAAAAAACGTTCTTGCTTCAGTCTTGAAACGTGTGCAGCACTTGACGTGGAAGAGGAGTGATCGGGATGGCAACGAACAATCCGTATCAACACTACCAAGCGAACGCCGTGCAGACGGCGTCGCCTGGGGAGTTGACATTGATGCTGTATAACGGCTGCTTGAAGTTTATCAAGCTCGCGCGCCAGGCGATCGAGAAGGGGGACATTGCGGCGCGCAATGAAAATTTGATTAAGGCGCAAAACATCATTTTGGAACTCATGAAGACATTGAAGATGGAGTATGAAGTCGCGAAATCCATGATGACGATGTATGACTACATCTACCGCCGCCTGGTTGAGGCGAATGTGAAACACGATGCGGCGATTTTGGATGAAGTGGAAGGGTATGTCACGGAGTTTCGCGATACGTGGAAGCAAGTGATTCAGCTCAATCGGCAGCGCCAATACGCGGAAGGCGGGCAGGCGTAATGGGCGTGGTGCATGATGTATGGCGGGTGACGAAGGAGCTGCTGGAGGCGACGGCGCTGCCGTGGCCGTCCGAGGAACGGGAAGAGCGGCTTCGGACGGTTGATCGATTGCTTCGGGAGCGCCAGGAGCTCCTTTGGAAGCTGCGTCCGCCGTACAGCGAGGAAGAGCAGCGGCTTGGCCGCGAGATCATCGCTTGGAATGAAGAAATTGAGAGGCGGCTTCACCGCGTGGGTGATGAGATTCGAAACGATTTGCGCATGGCAGGGGCGAAGCGGCAGGCGAACGCTCGCTACGTTCATCCGTACGAGCAGCCGCTTTCGTTCGATGGAATGTTTTACGATAAACGGCGATAGGTGGAATGGATATGGCAAAATTGACGAGTGACGCGCTGGACATCATCCGCCAATACGCAGCGTTGCTCGAGACAGTCGAAGAAGGGCTCGACTATGTGGCGGCGAGCTTTTCTGACCCGCGGCGGATGCATGCGGACGTGCTGCTTTCGGATGTGTTGCTGGCGCTTGGGAAAATTGGCGAGACGAACGTGTATCTAGAGCAGCTGTTCGCTGAGGAGAACGATTTCGTCCGTCATCTTGAACGGTTTGTCGATGTGCTCGACGCGGCCGCGGCACTTGACGGGCAGTTTTCTGATGCAGCGGCAAAGGAGCGGATTGTTTGCGGACGGTTGTCGCCGGCGTTTCAGGCGTGGAAGAGTGCGATGGAGAGCGGTCTGCGGCGGTATGTTGTGCAGTGAAGAACGAACGGCGGTGCTTTGGCAGCCATTCAAGCGAAAGCGGGTGTCCTCTTGATGGGTCGAGGGCACCCGCTTTTATGCGGCAGGGCGAATGAAACCGGCATTCGTTCGCCTGTTTTTGCCGTGAGCGGCAAAAGAGTCAAACGGCCTTGACAATCGTGATGTTCATCTCTTTCCGCAAGTCAATCTCATACGGGCTTTTCAGCTCCTCGCCTGCTGGATTTTTGATGACACGGACGATCGGGCGGAGCGGGAAGCCTGGAAACACTTGCGAGACGACGCCGACTTCTCCGGTGTTGAGCTTAACGGTCGTGGCGACCGGGTAGATGGCGATGTGAGAGAGAAACAGCTTGATCAGATCATAGTCTAAAATGCCGCCGGCGGCGGATAGGTATTCGGCTGCCTCGTGCGGCGAGTATTGTCTTCGGTGGTAGCGCGCCGATGTCAAGGCGTCAAAAACGTCGGCGATGGCGACGATGCGGGCGTATTCGTGAATGTCATCGCCCGATAAGGCGCGCGGGTAGCCGCTGCCGTCGCACCGCTCATGGTGCTGCAAGGCGCAGTGGGCGGAAAAGAGCGAGCTGTTGCGCTGGCGCCGCAACAGTTCAAAGCCGAGATACGTATGGCGGCGGATGATTTCCTTTTCCTCTTCCGTCAAGGCTCCTTTTTTTCGCCAAAGGCCGTCAGGCAGCTGGGTCATGCCGATGTCAAACAGCAGCGCGCCGATGCCGAGGTCAAGCAGCTGATCGGGGCGGTAGCCTTTGGCGATGCCGATGACGCCGGCGATGGTGGCCACGTTGACCGAGTGGTGGAAAAAGTAGCCGTTGGAGATGACCAAGTCCGACAAGTTGATGAGCAAATCTTCTTGTTTTAGCAAATAATCCAAAATGTCTTTGAACACTTTTTCGTACTCTTTTCCTAAATCGAGGGAAGACACACGGCTGAGCAGTTTTTTTTGCTCAATCAAGGCCGTCATCGTCTCGTACACTTTTTTCACCGCCTGTTGGCGCACGGTCGGGCTGATGAGCGGGCGCGGGCGGATGTCATAGGTTTGTTTGTCGTCAATGTAAATGTATTGAACCCCTTTTTGCGCCAACGAACGGATGTAGCCGCTGGTCAGCCGTACGCCGCGCGACAAAAGGACGCTGCCGTTGGCGGCAAACAAGTCGACAGCGAGCACGTCGCCGCTTTTCGCATGGGAAATATGGACCTTTCGCATCGTTCACACACTCCGTACCTTCCACATCATAAGAAAAAACACCTATGCCTATCTTACCATATTTTCCTATGTTTTTCACAAAATCTTCAAAAATATTTTTGATTGAAACATGGATTGGATGGGTAATAAAAAGTGTAGGGATTTACAGTTTTATAAGATAAGGAGTGGTCAGCGATGATGTATAACGTTCGCGGGGAAAACCTCGAAGTCACGCCAGCGTTGCGCGAGTATGTGGAGAAAAAAATCGGGAAACTGGAACGCTACTTTGATGGCACCGATGACGTGCATGTGCACGTCAATTTAAAAGTCTACAACGATGGGCAAGGGAAAATCGAGGTGACCATTCCGATTCCGCATTTGTTGCTGCGCGCTGAAGAGCGCCATGAAGATATGTATGCGGCGATCGATTTAGTAGCCGATAAACTGGAGCGGCAAATCCGCAAACATAAAACAAAGGTGAACCGCAAGCTGCGCGACCGCGAGAAAGAGGTGAAGCTGGCTGCCCCTGTCTCGATCGGCGCTTCCGCAGCGGAGAATGAAGAGGAGTTTGAAATCGTGCGCACGAAACACTTCAGCTTGAAGCCGATGGACAGCGAAGAAGCGATTTTGCAGATGAATTTGTTAGGGCACAACTTCTTCATTTTCACCAACGCGGAAACAAACCGGACGAACATCGTCTACCGCCGCAAAGACGGAAAATACGGACTGATCGAGGCGAATTAAACGGTTGCCTCTTGTGCGCATCCCCTGCTTTTTTTGGCAGGGGATGTTATAATATGCATGAGAAAAATCAAAATGGGGGAGAGCGATGGAGGAACTGTTGCGTCAAATCTTGTCCAAGTTGGACAACATGGAAAAAGGATTTTTGGCGTTCCAAGAAGAAACTCGCCAACGGTTTGAGCAGATGGATGGCCGTTTGACGGAGATGAACGGACGCCTCGTCGGCCTCGAACGGGAAATGGGCGCAGTGAAAGAGCGGTTAGACCGTGTGGAAACGCGGTTGAATGGCGTAGAGGCCCGATTGGACGGCGTGGAAACGCGGTTGAATGGCGTAGAGACCCGGTTGGACGGCGTGGAAACGCGGTTGAATGGCGTAGAGACCCGGTTGGATGGTGTGGAAACGCGGTTGAATGGCGTAGAGACCCGGTTGGACGGCGTGGAAACGCGGTTGAATGGTGTGGAGACCCGGTTGGACGGCGTGGAAACGCGGTTGAATGGTGTGGAGACCCGATTGGACGGCGTGGAAACGCGGTTGAATGGTGTGGAGACCCGATTGGACGGCGTGGAAACGCGGTTGAATGGTGTGGAGACCCGGTTGGATGGTGTGGAAAACGAATTGAGGGAAGTGAAAGAGACGCTTCATCGGGTCGAAACGCAGCTTGTGGATGATGTGCAAATCTTGCTTCGCAAAATTCACGAAAAAGTGGAGGAGAAAAGTTTTGAAATTTATGCGCTGAATCGGCGGCTTCACCATGCGGAAGCGGCGATTGAGCAACTTCAGTCCAAGTTGTGATCCCCTCTCTTGGACATGCCCCTCTCCCAGCCTGTACAACAGTTGTCACTGATCCCTGTAAATGATATGATGAAGAAGTGAGTCCATGAAAAATAAGGAGCGTTTCCTATGCTTGGAGTCTTAAAAAAAGTATTTGACCCGAACAAGCGTCAGTTGGCAAGGCTTGAGAAAATTGCCGATCAAGTCGACGCGCTCGGTCCGGAGATGGCCCGACTGTCCGATGAACAGCTGCGGCAAAAAACCGAGGAATTCAAAGCCCGCTACCAACAAGGCGAATCGCTCGATGATTTGCTTGTCGAGGCGTTTGCCGTTGTGCGCGAAGGGGCGAAGCGCGTCCTTGGCTTGTACCCATATAAAGTGCAAATTATGGGCGGCGTCGTTTTGCATGAAGGCGACATCGCCGAGATGAAAACGGGTGAAGGGAAAACGTTGACGGCGACGATGCCTGTCTATTTGAACGCCTTGACGGGGCGCGGCGTGCATGTCGTGACGGTCAACGAATACTTGGCGACGCGCGATGCGACGGAAATGGGCAAACTGTATGAGTTTTTAGGCATGACTGTCGGGTTGAACTTAAGCGGTATGTCGCGCGAGGAGAAGCAAGCGGCGTACAACGCCGACATTACGTACGGGACGAACAACGAGTTTGGCTTTGACTATTTGCGCGACAACATGGTGCTTTATAAGGAGCATATGGTGCAGCGGCCGCTGCATTTTGCCGTGATCGACGAGGTTGACTCGATTTTGATCGATGAAGCGCGGACGCCGCTTATTATTTCCGGGACGGCGCAAAAGTCGACCAAGCTGTACGTGCAGGCGAACGCGTTTGTCCGCACGCTGCGCAAAGATGTCGATTACACATACGATGAAAAATCGAAAAGCGTCCAGCTGACGGAAGAAGGAATGAACAAAGCCGAGCGGGCGTTTGGCATCGACAACTTGTTTGATTTGAAGCACGTGACGCTCAACCACCATATTCAGCTGGCGCTGCGGGCGCATGTTGTGATGCAGCGCGATGTCGACTACGTCGTGCAAGACGGAAAAGTGATCATCGTCGACCCGTTCACCGGGCGCTTGATGCATGGCCGCCGCTACAGCGATGGACTTCATCAAGCCATTGAGGCGAAGGAAGGGCTCGAGATTCAAAACGAGTCGATGACGTTGGCTACGATTACGTTCCAAAACTATTTCCGCATGTATGAAAAACTCGCGGGGATGACGGGGACGGCGAAGACGGAAGAGGAAGAGTTCCGCAATATTTACAACATGCGCGTCGTCGTCATTCCGACGAACCGCCCGGTGATCCGGGAGGACCGTCCGGATTTGATTTATCGGACGATGGAAGGGAAGTTCCGCGCCGTGGTCGAGGACATCGCCGCCCGCCATGCGAAAGGGCAGCCGGTGTTGGTCGGCACGGTGGCGATCGAGACGTCGGAGCTGTTGTCGGAGATGTTGAAAAAACGCGGCATCCCGCACAACGTCTTAAACGCGAAAAACCATGCGAAAGAGGCGGAGATCATCGCCCAAGCAGGACAAAAAGGCGCGGTGACGATCGCGACGAACATGGCCGGGCGCGGGACGGACATTAAGCTTGGCGAAGGGGTCAAGGAGCTTGGCGGATTGGCCGTCATCGGCACGGAGCGGCATGAAAGCCGGCGGATTGACAACCAGCTGCGCGGCCGCTCGGGACGCCAAGGCGACCCTGGGGTGTCGCAGTTCTATTTGTCGCTTGAGGATGAATTGATGCGCCGCTTCGGTTCCGAGAGCTTGATGGCGATGATGGACCGCCTGGGGATGGACGATTCGCAGCCGATCCAAAGCAAAATGGTGACACGGGCCGTTGAGTCGGCGCAAAAACGGGTCGAAGGCAACAACTTCGACGCCCGCAAGCAACTGCTTCAATATGACGACGTGTTGCGCGAACAGCGGGAAATCATTTACCGCCAGCGTTTTGAAGTGCTTGATTCCGACAACTTGCGCGGCATTATCGAAAAGATGATCCAATCGGTGATCGAGCGCGTCGTCAACGCTCATACGCCGAAAGAAGAGGTTCCGGAAGAATGGAATTTGAAAGGGCTCGTTGAGTATCTCAACGCCCATCTGCTTCCGGAAGGGGATGTAACGGAAGCTGACTTGCGCGGCAAAGAGCCCGAAGAGATGATCGAGCTCATTTGGTCGAAAGTGAAGGCGCGCTATGATGAGAAAGAAACGCAAATCCCGCCGGAACAGATGCGCGAGTTTGAACGCGTCGTCGTCTTGCGCGCTGTCGATATGAAATGGATGAACCATATCGACGCGATGGAGCAGCTCCGCCAAGGCATCCATTTGCGTGCGTACGGGCAAGTTGACCCGCTGCGCGAATACCAAATGGAAGGCTATGCGATGTTTGAAAACATGATTGCCGCGATCGAAGAGGAAGTCGCGACGTATATCATGAAAGCGGAAATCCATCAAAACCTCGAACGCCAAGAAGTGGCGAAAGGCGAGGCCGTGCATCCGAAAGAAGACGGCGAAGAGCCGAAGCGAAAACCGGTCCGCAAGGCGGTGCGCGTCGGCCGCAACGACCCGTGCCCGTGCGGGAGCGGGAAGAAATATAAACATTGTTGCGGAAGAACGGTGTAACGGTTTATAAATAATAGGGGGGGCGCTGCCTCCCTTTTGAATGGCAGATATGAACCATTGACATACTATATTCATGATGAGGTGAGGACAACATGATCGATTTGGTGGAAATCAAGCAAGAGCTTGAGAAAATGGCTAAGCGATTAGCGGAAATCAGGGGGTCTCTTTGACCTCGAAGCGAAGCAGGCGCGCATTCGCGAATTAGAAGAGCAAATGGCGGCGCCCAACTTTTGGGATGATCAAAAGGCGGCGCAGGCGGTCATTTCCGAAGTGAATGCGCTCAAAGATCTCGTCGAGGAATTTTCCTCGCTTGAAGAACGGTTTGACAACTTGGAAGTGACGTACGAACTGCTCAAGGAAGAGCCGGATGACGAGCTCCAAGCTGAGCTCGTCGAGGAAGCGAAAAAGCTGATGAAAGACTTCAGCGAGTTTGAGTTGCAGTTGCTGCTCAATGAGCCGTACGATCAAAACAACGCTATTTTGGAGCTCCACCCGGGTGCGGGCGGCACGGAGTCGCAAGACTGGGCGTCGATGCTGTTGCGCATGTACACGCGCTGGGCGGAGAAAAAAGGGTTTAAAGTCGAGACGCTCGATTACCTCCCGGGCGAGGAAGCGGGGATTAAAAGCGTCACGCTGCTCATTAAAGGGCACAACGCCTACGGCTACTTAAAAGCGGAAAAAGGGGTGCATCGGCTGGTTCGCATCTCGCCGTTTGACGCCTCAGGCCGCCGCCATACGTCGTTCGTGTCGTGCGAGGTTGTGCCGGAGATGGATGATAACATTGAAATTGAGATCCGGCCGGAAGAGCTGAAAATCGACACGTACCGCTCAAGCGGCGCGGGCGGGCAGCACGTCAACACGACCGACTCGGCCGTGCGCATCACCCACTTGCCGACCGGGATTGTCGTCACGTGCCAATCGGAGCGGTCGCAAATCAAAAACCGCGAAAAAGCGATGAATATGTTGAAGGCGAAATTGTACCAAAAGAAACTCGAGGAGCAACAAGCCGAACTCGCTGAGCTGCGCGGCGAGCAAAAAGAAATCGGCTGGGGCAACCAAATTCGTTCGTACGTCTTCCATCCGTATTCGCTTGTCAAAGACCATCGGACGAACGTCGAGGTCGGCAATGTGCAGGCGGTCATGGATGGGGAAATCGATGTGTTCATTGACGCGTATTTGCGCGCGAAGTTGAAGTAAAGGGCGATCATCCGATCGTCCTTTTTCGTTTCAAAAATCATTTTTCTGATTTTGACGCATCTGCATCCCGGTGGTATGCTGAAGGTAACGAAAGGCAAAAGGAGGGCGATGGCTTTGGCTGTGCGCAAACAATTGCTTTACGAACTGATTGACCGGTTGGATGAAACGGATCATCAAACAGTGTACGATTTTTTGATGTACTTGCTTGATCGGTCCAGAAAGGAACGAATGGTATGGGAGCGGATTGACGAAACAGATGAAGAAGAAGCGTTGACGGAAGAAGAGCGCCAGCAGCTGCAAAGCGATGAAGGATATATCACCGGGGGAGAAGCCAAGCGTGAATTCGGGCTACAAGTTGATTTACCGTAGGGCCGCAGTCAAATTCATCGCTAGGCAAGAAAAAGAGGTTCAAGAACGGTTGGCCTCTGGGTTGCAAGGTCTGCTTGCGATCCCGCCGCAGGGGGATATTAAAAAGTTGAAGGGGCAGGATGGATTATATCGGCTGCGGGTCGGAACATATCGTGTTTTGTTTCGCATCGATCATGAAGAACGAATCATCTATATTGAGGCGATCGGCAACCGCGGGGATGTGTATTGAGGCTTGTATTTTTTGGCTAGGGCGATCATCGGATCGTCCTTTTTTCCTTTAGCATAGCAGACCATTATCGCGTTAATCGGCTGTCATTTACTTGCCAAAACGGGCATGCTATACTCACAGAGGAAGGTGGGGAAGCATGCGGAAGCGAAGAGAGAAGACCATGCCTCCGGCGGTGGAGGCGGCTTTGGAGTATGCGTATGTTCTGATCGGCGCGGCGATCGTCGCTGTGGCGTTTAACGTGTTTTTGCTGCCGAATCGGATCGCCTCGGGCGGGGTAAGCGGCGTGAGCACGATTATGCACGCGCTGTTTGGCATTGAGCCTGCCTACGTCCAATGGGCGCTCAACATTCCGCTCTTTATCGCTGGCGTTGTGCTTTTGGGCCGGCAGTTTGGCGTCAAGACGTTTGTCGGGACGGTGTTTTTGCCGCTTGTCGTCTATTTGACGAAAGGGATGGAGCCGGCGACGACGAATCCGCTTCTTGGCGCGATCTTTGGCGGTATCGGTGTCGGACTCGGCCTTGGCATTGTATTTCGCGGCCGCGCTTCGACGGGCGGCACCGATTTGGCGGCGCAAATCATCCATAAATATACCGGGCTGTCGCTCGGCATGTGTGTGATTTTGATTGACGGCTTGATCGTGTTGACCGCGGCGTTTGTCTTTGACATTGAGCGAGCGCTCTACGCGCTGATCGCCTTGTATGTGACGAGCAAAACGATCGACCTCGTCCAAGTCGGGCTCGGCTACTCAAAAATCGCTCTCATCATTACAAAGGAAGAAGAAAAAGTGCGCCGCGCCATTTTGCACGAAATCGATCGCGGGGTGACGCGGCTGCCGGCGTACGGCGGTTACACCGAACATGAACGGCCGGTGTTGATGTGCGTCGTCGCTCAATCGGAGTTCACAAAATTGAAACAAATCGTGCGAACCATTGATCCGACAGCGTTTGTCGTCGTTGCCAACGCCGCTGAAGTGCTTGGAGAGGGATTTCAACGTACGTAAAACGGAAAAAATCGGTTATAATAAAGGAGAATGAAATTTTTGTTTTCTGGGGGGAGTTCGCCATGAAGTGGAAGTTGGCTGCGATGTTCCTTGGCGTTTCGCTCGCGCTTGCCGCGTGCGGCGGTGGCGGGGACAACGCCGGGGACCAAAACGGCGGCAATAACAACGGTGGAGGGGATACCGTTGCCGCTGCTGAACAAATCTATCAGCAAAACTGTGCATCATGCCACGGTCAAGACCTTTCGGGTGGGGTCGGTCCGAACTTGCAAAAGGTTGGAAGCAAGTACTCCAAAGAGCAGATCAAAGAGATCATTGCCAACGGCCGCGGCGCCATGCCGGCCGGAATCATCAAAGGGGAAGACGCTGATAAAGTGGCCGAGTGGCTGGCCGCGAAAAAATAATGGATGGATGTTTCTGACTCTTTGAAAGAAAAGATCGTTTCACTCAAGGAAAGTGCACCGCCTTGTTCGCTCAAGAACTGGGCGGTGTTTTCTGTTTTTGCGTCTTTTGTCCTAGTTTCTCCATTGTTCCCCATTTGAAATATAAATGTAAAATTCGACAATAGAAAATCGTGTTATAATAATCCTTGCGGAATTTTGCGGGATTCATTCGAAACAGCTCGAGAAATGGCAGCAGGAAAGTCGAAAATAGGTGATGATGATGATTGAAATGCAAGATGTATACAAAACGTATCCAAACGGCGTTGTGGCGCTAAACGGCATCAACGTTCGCATCAAGCAAGGAGAATTCGTCTACGTCGTTGGGCCCAGCGGAGCTGGGAAGTCGACGTTTATTAAAATGATGTACCGCGAGGAAAAGCCGACGAGCGGGACCATTATGGTCAACGGCGTCAACCTTGCCAAGCTGAAAGACAGCAAAGTTCCTCTTTTGCGCCGCCATATCGGTGTTGTGTTCCAAGATTTCAAGCTGCTTCCGAAGCTCAACGTTTACGAAAACGTGGCCTTTGCCTTGGAAGTCATTGAAGAATCGCCGAAAGTGATCCGCAAAAAAGTGATGGAAGTACTCGACCTAGTCGGCCTCAAACATAAAATCCGCTCTTACCCGAACGAACTGTCCGGGGGCGAACAGCAGCGCGTCTCGATCGCCCGCTCAATCGTCAACTCCCCGAAGATCGTGATTGCCGACGAACCGACAGGAAACTTGGACCCGGAAACCTCATGGGGCATTGTGGAGCTGTTTGAAAAAATCAATGACCGGGGAACGACGATTGTGATGGCGACCCACAACAAAGAGATCGTCAACGCGACCCGGCGGCGCGTCATCGCCATCGAAAACGGGAAAATCGTCCGCGACGAGGCGAAGGGGGAATACGGTTATGACGCTTCATACGTTTAAGCGCCACGTTCGGGAGAGCATGAAAAGCCTCGGCCGCAACGGTTGGATGACATTTGCGTCCGCGAGCGCCGTCACGGTGACGCTGTTGCTTGTCGGCGTCTTTTTTGTCGTCATGTTCAACATCAACCATTTTGCCCAGAAAGTCGAAAACGATGTCGAAATTCGCGTCCATATCGAGCTGACGGCCGACAACCAGCAAAAAAACGCTTTGCGCCGGCAAATTGAAGCCATTCCAAACGTCAAGGAAGTGCGCTATTCATCAAAGGACGAAGAGCTGAAGCGGCTGATCAAAAGCATGGGGGAGGAAGGCTCGTCGTTCCGCTTATTTGAACAGGACAACCCACTAAGCGATGTATACGTCGTGAAAGCGGCCCGCCCGCAAGATACAGTGAAAATCGCCAAACAAATCGAAACATTGCCGTTCGTCCATAAAGTCAATTATGGCCAAGGGACGGTCGAGAAGCTGTTTGACGCACTGAAAGTGGCGCGCAACGTGGGGCTCGTGCTCATTCTCGGATTGTTGTTTACGGCGATGTTTCTCATTTCCAACACGATCAAAATTACGATTTTCGCCCGCCGCCGCGAAATCGAAATTATGCGGCTCGTGGGCGCGACGAACGGGTTTATCCGCTGGCCGTTCTTTTTGGAAGGGTTATGGCTTGGAATGCTTGGCGCTCTCTTCCCGATCGCGGCGCTTTCGATCGTGTACTACAACGTGTATCAGGTGTATGAACAGTGGGTTTCCTTGCCGTTTTTTGAACTTCTTCCGTTTTCGCCGTTTATGTGGCAGTTAAGCGGGCTGCTGCTAGTGATTGGCGCCGGCATCGGCGTCTGGGGAAGCGTTATGTCTGTGCGCAAGTTTTTAAAAGTATAAATGATAGAAAGGGAGAGGGGAAAGATGAAAAAGAAACGCATGTTGGCGCTCGCTGTTGCCGGGGCGCTTGGGCTGGGCATTCTCCCGCCGGCGGCGGACGCCGTCAGTACGCGCGACATCGAGCAGAAGCGGGATGAAATGGATTCGCTGCGTTCGAAGCGGTCCGATGTCGAGCAAAAAATCAATGAGGCGCAAAAAACGATCGAATCGCTTCGCTCGCAACAGCGCCAAGTTGCCAATGACATTCAAAAACTCAACGTGGCGATTGACGAAACGAGCGGCAAAATCCGCAACGTCAGCGCAGATATTGACCAAACGGAGCAAGCCATTGACCAATTGAAACAAGAAATTGCCGAAATTCAAGAACGGATTGAAAAGCGGAATGAAATTTTGAAGGAGCGGCTTCGTTCCTTGCAGGAAAGCGGCGGAGCGATCAGCTACTTGGAAGTGTTGCTCGGCGCCCAAAGCTTCAGCGACTTCATCGACCGGATGAGCGCCGTCACCACGATTATGGAAGCGGACCAGCAAATCATTCGTGAACAGGAAGCGGACAAAGCGCTGAAAGAAAAAAAGGAAACAGAATTGACCGAAAAGCGGAACAAGCTGCAAGCGGATTTGCAAGAATTGAAGCAGCTGCAGGCTGAACTGGCTGGCCAGTTGGAACAAAAAAATCGCCTGATGGCTGATTTGAAGCAAAAAGAGGAAGAAGAGCATGATCATAAGATGGCGCTTGAAGAAGAAAAAGAACTGATCGCCAAACAAGAAGCGGCGGTGAAAGAGCAGCTTGCCGAACTCGAACGGCAAAAACGGGCGGAAGAAGAAGCGAAACAGAGGGGACGTACATATACCGCGCCAAACGATGGAGGATCGTCATCAGAAGAAGCGCCATCGGGCGGCAGCACACCGCCTGTGTCGAGCGGGGCCTTCACCCGTCCAGCCAACGGTCCGATCAACTCGGGCTTTGGCTACCGGTTTGGTGGCACGGACTTCCATCCCGGGGTCGACATTGGCAAGCGAGCTCCTGTTGTGCCGGTTGTCGCGGCAGCGGACGGCATTGTGTTCCGCTCCTACTATTCTAGCAGCTACGGCAACGTCATTTTCGTCAGCCATGTGATTAATGGGCAAACCTATACGACTGTGTATGCTCATTTAGAAGCGCGTCTTGTTGGCGAAGGGCAGCACGTTCGCAAAGGACAAGTCATCGGTTATATGGGTAATACTGGAAATTCGACCGGTCCGCACCTTCATTTTGAACTGCACCGCGGCGGCTGGAACCCAGGAAAAACGAATGCGGTCGATCCGCGTAATTACATCGCTTTCTAAATTCTGCTATACGCAACTTGTCTGTCTATGAGACGGACAAGTTGCGTATTTTTTTGATTGATTTGACATCAAGGAAAACGGTTTGGCTGCACCACATCCCCCCTTGACTCTGTACCTTAGTACACTGTTTATAATGGTACACAACAATGGAAATCTTCCCGTTGTCGAAAGGAGAATGAGTGATATAGGGTTCATGATCGAGGATCTGAACAAATTAAGAAAGAGACATTTCTGGATAGGAGTGATTTTTATCATGAAAACATACCGAATGACCGTCCAAGGCATGACATGCACCGGCTGTGAACAACATGTCGCCAGAGCGCTGGGGGCGATTGGGGCCAAGCTGATGGATGTCAGCTTCCAGCGCGGTGAAGCAGTATTCGCGCTGCCCGAGGACACAGACGTTGACATGGCGAGACAAGCGGTCAAAAACGCCCATTACGAGCCGGGGGACATTTTTCGCCTGTTTTTAGGTTGACAGGCGAACGGAAGTTTTATATAATTATCTCGAATTCAAGATTTATTGAATGAAGAGAAATGGTTGCGCCTAACGAGGATGAGACAAGAAAAAACGGGAATCAATAGCGTAGGCGTTGGTGGTTATGGCACTTGCGGATTCGGAACAGCAAGCGCTTGATGGCCCATCATTTCTTGCAATGAAGGAGTGGAAAAGATGATCCGCATCGACCGGGCTTCATCCCGTTATTACGGGGGAAGCGCAAGAAAGCCCCTGTCTTTAGACAAGGGGATGAATTGCGTATTTTTTTTGATAAATTTATTAGATGTGTTTATTTTATCTATTGTTTATGGTATATTTAGTATAGAGGTGATTGTTTTTGGAAAACGAAAAATACACCCATAAAAAAGGGATTGTTTATCTCAATCAATATCATATTGTGTTTTGTCCAAAATACCGTAGAAAAGTGTTAGTTGGAGATATTGAACGAGATTTAAAAAAAATTTTTGAAGAAGTTGCCAAAGAACATGATGTACAAATCAAAGCAATGGAAATTATGCCTGATCATGTTCATTTGTTCATTTCTTTTGACCCTCGTCAACATTTGCACAAAATTATACAAGCGTTTAAAGGGAAAAGCAGTCGAATATTAAGGGAGAAATATCCTTCGTTAAAAAGCAGACTACCATCGCTATGGACACGAAGTTATTTTTGTTGTACTGTCGGCTATATTTCAGAAGAAGCGGTTAAACAATACATCGAAAATCAAAAGAACGTATAAAGGAAGTGGTGTCGTTGGCGAAAACAAAAACCAAAAGTTATGTGCTGACGTTGAAACTCAAAACAGAACTATGGCAGGCGTACATATTAGAGAAACGTTTTGAAATTGGCAGAAAAATATACAACGCTTGTTTGGGCGAATTGTTGAAACGGCATAAAAAACTACAACATGATAAGCAGTATCGTCATCTAGCCCAACAACCAAAATCAAAAGAAAGAAACAACTTGCTAAATGAGTTATATCGTCAGTACGGAATCAATGAATACGCTATGCACGATTTTGTTAAGCCAATGCAACACCATTTCAAGAAACACATCGACTCACACACCGCACAAAAAATCGCTACGAGAGCATGGATGGCAATGGAAGAACTCATCTTTGGTAATGCAAAAAAAGTGTCTTTTAAGAAATACAACGATATGGATTCATTAGAAGGAAAAACAAATAGCGCAGGCATCCGTTTCAAAAACAAACATTTGCTTTGGAATGGTTTATCTATTCCTGTTATAATTCACCCAAACGACATATATACACATCTGGCTCTACAAGACCGTATAAAATATTGTCGCATCGTCCGTAGACGAATTAGAGGAAAAATCAAGTATTTTCTTCAACTCACTCTTGAAGGTGTGCCACCAAAGAAAATAAACCGCCAAACAGGAGAAATAAAACATCCAATAGGGCGAGGCGATGTTGGTATCGACATAGGAACACAAACCGTCGCTATTTGCTCGATGAATAATGTCAAGTTGCTTATTCTTGCGCCGAGTGTCGAAAACATAGAAAAGCAAAAGCGAGTTCTTCAACGAAAATTGGATCGTCAAAGACGGGCGAATAATCCGCACAAATACAATGAAGATGGGACAATAAAAAAAGATAACAAGGAAAAATGGGTTTGGAGTAAAAATTATCTCAAAACGAGAAATCAGTTAGCAGAATTACAAAGAAAAATGGCAGATAAACGGAAACAAGATCATCAACGGCTTGCCAATTGGATCATCGCATTAGGTCATCATATCCAAGTAGAAAAAATGAATTTCAGAGCACTTCAAGCAAAGGCAAAAGAAACAAAAGTCGATGCCAACGGAAAATACAAAAAGAAAAAACGATTTGGAAAAAGTATTGCGAATCGTGCACCAAGTTTGTTTTTAAACATACTGAATCAAAAACTGCAATATGAAGGCTATTCCCTTCAATACATCGACACATTTCGCGTCAAGGCAAGTCAATACGACCACCAAAACGATGAGTACAACAAGAAAACACTTTCCCAACGATGGCACGAAGTAGACGGACGCAGAGTGCAACGAGATTTATACAGCGCATTTTTAATCATGAATGTGAAAGACAATCGAAAAGAAATAGATAGACAAAAATGTTTAGAGAGATGGGATCAATTTATTCGACTGCATGATGAAGAAATCAAACGACTTCATCTTCATTCATGTGTCGTAAGTAGTATGGGAATTTAAATGATAAAAAGCGTCTTGAATCGGGCGCACAGGGCGATAAGCACCAGTAAGGTGTTTGCCCATGAAAGTCTTGTGGAATTAGAGTCAGTGTCCATGCGAAGGTATGGAAGAAGCTCTATAGTACACAAGAACCCCGTGGCTTTAGCCATCGGGAGGTTCAGGGACACGCCGGCGCTTCGCTTGGTGACGAACGAAGGAGCGCAGTTCATGCTCATTGATTTGCCCAAAGAGGAGTAAGAGCATTTCGTTTTTGTGCGGTTCATTCGTTTGACAGCCACTTCGGATGCGGCTAAGAAGACGAATCAAAAAGAGGCATCGTTCGCCAAAATGGCGGGGGGTGCCTCTTTTTTCCGCGCCCGTATGAGTTGAGAAATCAAAACGCAGCGTGTAAACTAGTAAAGGATAGACAACGAATGAGCATACTCGGTACAAGCCTAACATATGATGGAGATAAAGGCATGGCACGGCGTTTGGGCGGTGCTTTTCCTTTTCTCATTGGCGTTAGAGGCATCCGCTTGTTTCGCCGAAGGAGAACGAAGAGACCCCCTTTCCCTTCCGTTGCAGGCAATGGAAAGGGCAGGTTTAGGGTGAGGAGGAAACAACGTGAAGAAAACGACAACGGCCGCACTCATGGCCATCTCAATGCTCGTCGGGGCCGGCGGAACGTATGCCGGTTTGCAGCTGGCTGGCGGAGCAGAAGACGGGCCGATGCCGGAGGCCATTTCTGAGGAACTGTCCAAGACGGCCAGCGATCATGACGAAATGAAAAAAATCCGCCAGGCGTACGAACTCATTAAAAACCGGTATGTGGAAAAAGTGGATGAAGAAACATTAACGGAAGGCGCCATTCAAGGGATGATCGACACGCTCCATGATCCGTATTCCGTCTACATGGATGCGGAAACGACGGAGCAGTTCAATGAGTCGCTCGACTCGTCGTTTGAAGGAATCGGCGCCGAAGTGAGCATGATCGACGGCAAGGTGACGATCGTCGCTCCGATCAAAAATTCGCCGGCGGAAAAAGCGGGGCTGAAGCCGAACGACCAAATTTTGCGAGTGAACGGGGAAAGCCTAGAGGGGCTTGACTTGTATGAAGCGGTGCTGAAAATCCGCGGCAAAAAAAGGACGACAGTGGAGCTTGACATTTTGCGCCCGGGCGTCAAAAACGTGATGAAAGTCAAAGTCGTCCGCGACGAAATTCCGATTCAGACGGTGTATGAGTCGGTCAAAACGTATGAAGGCAAAAAGGCCGGCTATTTGCAAATTACATCATTCTCGGAAAACACGGCCGCCGATTTTAAAAAGAAACTGGCGAAGCTTGAGGCCGAACATATTGATGGCTTGATCATCGATGTGCGCGGCAACCCGGGCGGCTATTTGCAAAGCGTTGAGGAAATTTTGAAGCAACTCATCCCGAAAGGCAAACCATATGTGCAAATTGAAGAACGCGATGGCGATCGGCAAAAGTTTTATTCCGATTTAACGGCGAAAAAGCCATACCCGATCGTTGTGCTCATCGACAAAGGAAGCGCATCGGCGTCAGAGATTTTGGCTGGAGCGATGAAGGAAGCGGGCGGCTACAAGCTGGTCGGCGAGGCAACGTTCGGCAAAGGGACGGTGCAGCAGGCGATCCCGATGGGCGACGGCAGCAACATCAAATTGACGCTGTACAAATGGCTGACGCCAGATGGGCATTGGATCCATAAAAAAGGGATCAAGCCGGATGTCGCGGTGGCGCAGCCGGATTATTTCCACGTCGCTCCGCTTCATGTCGAAAAACCGCTTCGGTATGACATGAACGACGAGCAAATCGCCAATGCGCAAAAAATGCTCAAAGGGCTTGGCTTCAACCCGGGCCGCACGGATGGCTACTTCAGCAAAGACACCGAGCAAGCCGTCCAAGCGTTCCAAAAAGCGAATCAGCTCCCGGTTACGGGGCGAATCGATGAGACGACGGCGGATGTGCTGCAAACGAAAATCATGGAAGCCGTCCGCGATCCGAAGCATGATGTGCAGTTGAAAAAAGCGCTTGGCGTGTTGTTTCCGTCGCGAGCGAGCCAATGATGACGAGTAAAGAGAAAAGGGTGCCTCTGACAACGCAGAGGCACCCTTTTCTTTGTGACTGATTTGCCTGTGGACTATCGCTGGCTTCCTACAAATGGGCTGGTGTTTTCTCCTTTTCTGATGGAAGCGGCAGCTGCTCAAGCAAAGCGGTCAGCCGCCGGGCCGTTTCTGGCAGCACTTCTTCTTCGTTGTAGCAGGGGACGACGATGGCTAACAATGGTTTGTCCACCATGTTTCTTGCCTCCCTTTCACTCCACTTCGTACACATAAATTTTCCAGACTGACTGTCGATCGGTGAACGCCCGCAAGAAGCGGAGATGGATGTCGCGGGCGTTTTCGATCGGAACGGAGGAAAAAATGTACTTGCCGCCAAGCTGTTTGAACGCCTTTGTGTCGATCTCGAAATGACGGATGACCTTATGCGAGCGTTTCGTGAACATGTAATGTTTCCCGAGCTCTGCCGAAAACAAATAGACGCGGTTGCCCCAATGGTCGAAATAGTCTTTCAGCACGGGGCTTTTGTCCAATTCTTTGGCAATGATGCGGCGGAACTTCCGCTTATACGATAATGGGTAAAAATTGTTGTACGTATCGAGCGTATAAAACCCGTTGTATTGGGCGATGGCCGGGTGAAGTCCAACGCTGGCGACGCGGTAGGACGATACCGGCTTGCCGATATATTGCTTGATTTTGGTAAATAAATGTTCGGAATAAAACTGCTCGAACGATGGGGTGCCAGCGAGGCGATAGCGGATTTCTTCATTAAACCCGCCAAGCAAAAGCAGCTGCAGCGCCAAGGCGATCGGCACGAGGCGCCGCCATGCGGTCCGTTCCTTGGCTAAGATTTGCAAGGCCAAGGCAAAAAGGAGGCGGCGATGGCCCTGCGTTCAATCTGTTTCACTTGTTGCTCCCCCTTTTTGGACAGGCGTAGCATTGGCAACACGGGACATTATAAAGAACGATGATTAAAAAAGAATAAAAAAAGAGTAAAGAAGCAGTGAAGAGAAGGAAAAGGACGGATCATAAGGAAGGGCAGAAAAAACGCCCTGCCTAAGGCAGAGCGCACGATAAACTCGTTGCCTGTTTGGTGGGGCTGATTGTGCTTTTGCACGGTTAGACAAACAAGTTCATCACCCGCCCGAGGCCGCGCCGTTTCCGCTTCGGTTCTTCGGACGGATTGTGCGGGGCGGGCGGCTGGTGATTCAGCTGTTGCTCGAGGCGGGCGACGAGCTGTTCCAAGGCGGTCAGGCGGGCGGTGATTTCTTCCATCTCCCGTCGGTGGTGCAGCAATTGAACGGAAACGACGTCATCCGCTTTTTGTTCCAGTTGCTGCTCGAGTTGATCAAGGCGCAGGGAGACGCGGCTGATTTCCGGTCCGACATATTCTTGAAACAGGGCATGAATAGGAACGTTCGGCGGCGATGTTGAAGGACGGCTAGGGGCCGGCGGTGTTTTCGGTTCTGCTTTCGGCTGCGTTTCCAGCGCGGCGCCTTGTTCAAATTTGACCCGCTCAAGCAGGGCGATCGTTTTTTCGTCAAACAAGTAGTGGCCGGCTTCATTTTTTTGCAGCGGAATGTTGTATTTCCGCACCCAGCGCTGGATCGTTTTTGGCGACACTCCGAGACGGGCGGCAACGTCGGGTGTTTTTAACTCCATCGTTCCACTCCTCCTTTTTTGTCTTCTTCTATATCCCTTTTTTCATTGGCGTAAGAAATCCTGCCCGGGCGACAAAACTAGTGTCCATTCGGCAAAGAAAGTGGAAAACAGCGCAAATTCGCCATTCAGGCAAAAAAGATGGCGACAGGCATGGGATTTGTCCCAGTCATTTGGTAGAATAGAAGATAAAGAATGGGGAACGAAGCGAGGGGGAAGGCGGATGGCAACTTGGGGATTGGAATGGTTGGAAGGCGTCGCCAATGTGTGGCGGCAGCCGCTCTTGTATTACGGCCTGCTGTTGGCCTGGGGTGCCGGTTGGCGGCGGGTGAAGCGGGAGCGCCGCGATTTTCATGTGCGCGTCTATCGGCTGGGGCAAGAATGGCGTGGGCTTTGGACGTGGGGATGGGTTGCGGGCGCTGTGCTGTCTGTCATTGCGTCCGGCATCGGGCTCGCGTTGCCGCCGGATGCGGTGTGGGCGGTGACGGGGTTGACGATCCTGCTTGGCCTGACGATGGAGGCGCGCCTCCTTTCACCGGCTTATACAGTGGGCGGAGCGCTCGTCTTGCTCGGCTTGGCGGGGCCAAGCGGACTTGCCGCTCATCTGTTGTCAGACGGCGCGGCGGATGGAGGGGCGCTTGCCGCCCTGCTTGTGTTGTTGCTGTTGGCGGAAGGATGGCTGATTCTCCGCTCGCGAAATGGGGCGGCCTCGCCGCAGCTTGCGAGAAGCAAACGCGGAATGATTGTCGGCATGCAGTGGACGCAACGGTTTTGGTTTGTGCCGGTCGTGCTGCCGATATCCGACGGCGCGTTGCCGTCGGTTTCGTGGTGGCCGCTCATTCCAGCTGGGGACGGCTATTCGTTTTGGCTTGTGCCGTTTCTTCTCGGCTTTTCGCAGCGCCGGCAGCACGTGCTGCCAGCGGAAGCAGCTCGTGAAGAAGGGCGGCGCGTGCTTCGCCTCGCTTGGCTTGTCGCCGTGCTGGCCGTCTTCGGATTATGGCATCCGTTGCTAGGGGCTGCCGCAGGAGCTGCAGCCATCATTGGGCGGGAGTGGATTGCCTTTTCCGGTCACCGCGCCGACCGCGCCCGCCCGCCCCGGTTTGCCCGCCATCCGCAAGGCGTGGTGATCGTCGGGGTGCTCCCGAATTCCAAAGCGGAACAAATGGGGTTAAGCATTGGTGAAGTGATTGTAAAAGCGAACGGCGTTCCAGTGCAGACTGAGGCCGAGTTTTACGAGGCGCTCCAGCGCAACCGCGCGTTTTGCAAGCTGGAAGTCATCAGCCATAACGGCGAGATCCGCTTCGTTCAAGGAGCGGTGTATGAAGACGGCCACCACGAACTTGGTCTGCTGTTCGTTCATCAACGAGGCGCTTCGGCGTCCGAAGCTGTGTCGTAAAGGAGACTAGACGTATGTGGTTTCTCGCGGCCCTTATCATCCCGTGCCTTTTGTTGCTGCTGTTTGCGCGGGTGACGTACAACCGTTACATTGCGTTGTTGTTGACCGTTGCCTTGCTTGTCGCCTCGTATGCCAAAGGGTATACGGACGAGCTGCACGAAATCGTCGCCGACATCGCCTCGACGATTGCCGGTTTTCTGTTGGCGGGGCGAATGTTGGACAACTTAAAGAAATGACAGAGAAGCGGACCCATCTGCAGCGGTCCGCTTTTTCATCTATGCAGCTGGAAGCGGCCTGACGGAATGGAAATCGCTGTGCAGGTTGGAACGAATACCAGTTCGCATTTTTTGTGCATCTGCGCAGAGGATATGATACAATGGGGAAAGATGGATTGAAGAAGGAGGCGAAACGGTGGAGGGCCGTTTTCAATTAGTGTCGCCGTACGAACCGCAAGGCGATCAGCCGCAGGCGATCGCCAAGCTTGTGGACGGCTTGCAGCGGGGTGTGAAACATCAAACGCTCCTTGGGGCGACGGGGACGGGCAAAACGTTTACGATCTCGAACGTGATCGCCCAAGTCAACAAGCCGACGCTTGTCATCGCCCACAACAAAACGCTCGCCGGTCAATTGTACAGCGAGCTGAAAGAGTTTTTCCCACACAACGCCGTCGAATATTTTGTCAGCTATTACGATTATTATCAGCCGGAAGCGTACGTGCCGCAGACGGATACGTACATTGAAAAAGATGCGAAAATCAACGATGAAATCGACAAATTGCGGCACTCGGCAACGTCGGCGTTGTTTGAGCGCCGGGATGTCATCATCGTGGCCAGCGTCTCATGCATTTACGGCTTAGGGTCGCCGGAAGAATACCGCGAGCTTGTCGTTTCATTGCGCGTGGGGATGGAAATCGAGCGCAACGCGTTGCTGCGGCGGCTCGTTGACATCCAATACGACCGCAATGATATCGACTTTCGGCGCGGCACGTTCCGCGTCCGCGGCGATGTGGTCGAAATTTTCCCCGCGTCGCGCGATGAACATTGCATTCGCGTCGAATTTTTTGGCGATGAAATCGAGCGCATCCGCGAGGTGGACGCCTTGACGGGCGAAGTGCTCGGCGAGCGCGAGCATGTCGCCATTTTCCCGGCGTCGCACTTCGTGACGCGCGAGGAGAAAATGCAGCTCGCCATTCAAAACATCGAACAAGAGCTTGAGGAGCGGCTCGCCGAACTGCGCGCCCAAGGAAAGCTGTTGGAGGCGCAGCGGCTGGAGCAACGGACGCGCTATGATTTGGAAATGATGCGCGAGATGGGCTTTTGTTCCGGCATCGAAAACTACTCGCGCCATTTGGCGCTGCGGCCGCCGGGATCGACGCCGTATACATTGCTTGACTATTTTCCGGACGATTTTTTGATTATCGTCGATGAGTCACACGTCACTTTGCCGCAGCTGCGCGGCATGTACAACGGCGACCGGGCGCGCAAGCAAGTGCTCGTCGACCACGGCTTCCGTCTGCCGTCGGCGCTCGACAACCGTCCGCTTACCTTTGAAGAGTTCGAGCAAAAAATCCATCAAATTATTTACGTCTCGGCGACGCCAGGGCCGTACGAGCTCGAGCACAGCCCGGGCGTTGTCGAACAAATCATTCGCCCGACCGGGCTTCTTGACCCAACGATCGACGTCCGTCCGACAAAAGGACAAATCGACGATTTGATCGGCGAAATTCATGAGCGCGCCGAGCGGAATGAACGGACGCTCGTGACGACGCTGACGAAAAAAATGGCGGAGGATTTGACCGATTATTTAAAAGAAGCGGGGATCAAGGTGGCGTATTTGCATTCGGAAATTAAGACGCTCGAGCGCATTGAAATCATCCGCGATTTGCGGCTCGGCAAATACGATGTACTGGTCGGCATCAACTTGCTGCGGGAAGGATTGGACATTCCGGAAGTGTCGCTTGTCGCCATTTTGGATGCCGACAAAGAAGGGTTTTTGCGTTCGGAGCGCTCGCTCATCCAGACGATCGGCCGGGCGGCGCGCAACGCGAACGGCCATGTGATCATGTACGCCGATACAGTGACGAAATCGATGGAAATCGCTATTCAAGAGACGAAGCGGCGCCGGGCGATTCAAGAAGAGTACAACCGAAAGCACGGCATCGTGCCGCGCACGGTGAAAAAGGAGATTCGCGACGTCATCCGCGCGACGTATGCGGCGGAAGAGACGGAGATGTACGAGGCGAAGCCGGCGGCAGCGATGACGAAACAAGAGCGGGAAGAGCTGATTCGAACGCTCGAGGCGGAGATGAAAGAGGCGGCCAAAGCGCTCGACTTCGAGCGGGCCGCCCAGCTGCGCGATATCATTTTCGAATTGAAAGCGGAAGGATGATGGCCGGGTGAACGGAATGGAGAAAATCATTGTCAAAGGGGCGCGCGCCCACAACTTGAAAAACATTGACGTTGAAATCCCGCGCGGCAAGCTCGTCGTCTTGACCGGGCTGTCCGGGTCGGGGAAGTCGTCGCTGGCGTTTGATACGATTTACGCGGAAGGTCAGCGGCGCTACGTCGAATCGCTGTCGGCGTACGCCCGCCAGTTTTTAGGGCAGATGGAAAAACCGGACGTCGATGCGATTGAAGGCTTGTCGCCGGCCATTTCGATCGATCAAAAAACGACGAGCCGCAACCCGCGCTCAACCGTCGGCACGGTGACAGAAATTTACGATTACTTGCGGCTTCTATTCGCCCGCATCGGCCGCCCCATTTGCCCGACGCACGGCATTGAAATCCAATCGCAGACGATCGAGCAAATGGTCGACCGGCTGCTTGCTTACCCGGAGCGGACGAAAATGCAAATTTTGGCGCCGATCGTCTCGGGAAAAAAAGGGACGCACGCCAAGACATTGGAGGATATTCGCAAACAAGGGTATGTGCGTGTTCGCATTGACGGTGAGATGCGCGAGTTGACGGAGGACATTGAGCTTGAAAAAAATAAAAAACATTCGATTGATGTCGTCGTCGACCGGATTGTCATCAAGGACGGCATCGCATCAAGGCTTGCCGATTCGTTGGAGACGGCGCTGAAGCTCGCCGACGGCAAAGTGGTCGTTGACGTGATCGGCGAGGGGGAGCTCTTGTTCAGCGAAAAACATGCTTGTCCGTACTGCGGCTTTTCGATCGGGGAGCTTGAACCGCGCCTCTTTTCGTTCAACAGTCCGTTCGGCGCCTGCCCGGACTGCGACGGGCTCGGGGTGAAGCTCGAAGTGGATCTCGATTTGGTCATCCCGAACGATGAGCTGACGTTAAAAGAACACGCCATCGCTCCGTGGGAGCCGCAAAGCTCGCAATATTACCCGCAGCTGCTCGAAGCCGTGTGCCGCCATTACGGCATCCCGATGGACGTGCCGGTGAAGGAGTTGCCGAAAGAGCAGCTCGATAAAATTTTGTACGGCAGCGGCGGAGAGCCGATTTATTTCCGCTATACGAATGATTTCGGACAAGTGCGCGAACAATACATCGCATTTGAAGGCGTCATTCCGAACGTCGAACGCCGCTATCGCGAGACGAGCTCGGACTACATCCGCGAGCAGATGGAAAAGTATATGGCGGAACAACCATGTCCGACATGCCAAGGCTACCGGCTGAAAAAAGAAAGCCTGGCCGTCCTTGTCGGCGGCAAGCATATCGGCGAGGTCACCGCCATGTCGGTGACCGAGGCGCTCGCCTTTTTTGACGGGCTCGAGCTGACCGAAAAAGAAGCGCAAATCGCCCGCCTTATTTTGCGTGAAATTCGCGACCGGCTCGGCTTTTTGCAAAACGTCGGCCTCGACTATTTGACGCTCAGCCGCTCGGCAGGAACGCTCTCCGGCGGCGAGGCGCAGCGCATCCGCTTGGCGACGCAGATCGGCTCGCGGCTGACGGGGGTGCTGTACGTGCTCGACGAGCCGTCGATCGGGCTTCATCAGCGCGACAACGATCGCTTGATCGCGACGTTGAAAAGCATGCGCGACCTCGGCAATACGCTCATTGTGGTGGAGCACGACGAGGATACGATGCTAGCCGCGGACTATTTGATTGACATTGGTCCGGGGGCGGGCATCCACGGCGGCGAGGTCGTCGCCGCCGGCACGCCGGAAGAGGTGATGGACAATCCGAACTCGCTCACCGGCCAGTATTTATCGGGGAAAAAATTCATCCCGATTCCGGCCGAGCGTCGCCGTCCGGACGGACGTTGGCTTGAGGTGGTCGGCGCGCGCGAGCATAACTTGAAAAACGTATCGGTGAACATCCCGCTCGGCACGTTTGTCGCTGTCACCGGGGTGTCGGGCTCGGGCAAAAGCACGCTCGTGAACGAAGTGTTGTATAAGGCGCTGGCGCAAAAGCTGCACCGGGCGAAAGCCAAGCCGGGCGAGCATCGCGACATCCGCGGGCTGGAGCATCTCGACAAAGTGATTGACATCGACCAGTCGCCGATCGGCCGCACGCCACGGTCGAACCCGGCGACGTACACCGGGGTGTTTGACGACATCCGCGACGTGTTTGCCTCAACGAACGAAGCGAAAGTGCGCGGCTACAAAAAAGGGCGGTTCAGCTTCAATGTCAAAGGCGGGCGCTGCGAGGCGTGCCATGGCGATGGGATCATCAAAATTGAGATGCACTTTTTGCCGGACGTGTACGTCCCGTGCGAAGTGTGCCACGGCAAACGGTACAACCGCGAGACGCTCGAGGTGACGTATAAAGGAAAAAACATCGCCGAGGTGCTCGACATGACGGTCGAAGATGCGCTTGACTTTTTCGCTTCGATCCCGAAAATCAAACGCAAGCTCGAGACGCTCTATGACGTCGGGCTCGGGTATATGAAGCTCGGCCAGCCGGCGACAACGCTCTCCGGCGGCGAGGCGCAGCGCGTCAAGCTCGCCGCTGAGCTTCACCGCCGCTCCAACGGACGGACGCTCTACATTTTGGACGAGCCGACGACCGGGCTTCATGTCGATGACATCGCCCGGCTGCTTGACGTGCTCCATCGGCTCGTCGACAACGGTGATACCGTGCTTGTCATCGAGCATAATTTGGACGTCATCAAAACCGCGGACTATATTATTGATTTAGGCCCAGAGGGCGGCGACCGCGGCGGGCAAATCGTGGCCGTCGGCACGCCGGAAGAGGTGGCCGAGGTGGAGGAGTCGCACACCGGCCGCTACTTAAAACCGATTCTCGAACGCGACCGGGCGCGCATGCAGGCGCAATATGAAGCGGCGAAGGCGTAAAGGCCTTTGCGGCTTTGTCCGCCGCTTGGGATACCGGCGGCCGCCTCCTTTTTTTGCCGTCGGCAGGAAACTTTTCCTAGCGGCCGTCGTATATACAGGTAAAGGAAACTTGGAAAGGGGATTGCCGATTGTCGACGAACAAAGTGTTATCCGCGCTTTGTTATTTCAGCGTCTTTTTTGCGCCGTTCATTTTGCCGATTGTCGTCTATTTTGTTGTCGAAGATCTTGAAGTCAAACGCCATGCGAAGCGGTCGCTCGTGTCGCATTTGATTCCGGCCGTTACGATCCTCTTGTTCATTGCGTTGGCCGCGTCGCCGGTGCTGTTCGGCCATTGGGGCGAGGAATCGCTTCTTTTTGGCGGCGGGCTCGTCTGGCTTGGGTTCTTCGTTGCTGGGGCGGTGAATCTTGTTGTCATTGTTTGGAATGTCATAAAAGGGATTCAAGTGTTAAAATAAGAGAAAGCGCCCGTTTGCCGGCGAATGCCGTGGCCCCGTTTCTTTGGGACTGTAACAAGGTGTGGCCGGCGGGCGCGAGACTCGAATAAAGATGGTGATGGGATGCTCAATTGGCTGATCGGTGTGTTGATCAATACGGTGTTGCTCATGGCGATTGACGGCTATTTTGACGATATTCACTTCAGCGGCATCGGCGCGGCGTTTTTGGCGAGCGTGATTTTGGCGGTGCTCAACGCCGTCGTGCGCCCGGTGCTCATCTTGTTGACGCTGCCGGTGACCGTGTTGACGCTTGGTTTGTTTTTGTTTGTCATTAACGCCATCACGCTCATGATGACTGCAGGGCTGATGGGCGATGCGTTTCAAATCGGCGGCTTTGGCACGGCGCTGCTTGCGTCGATCGTCTTGTCGTTTTTCCATTTGCTTGTGCAAAAAGCGGTGATCGAGCCGCTCCACAACCGGTCGTAACGGGGCGTGATCCATTGGAAGGCCGGTGGCGCCATGGTTTTCCGTGATCGTGTGAAAAGATGGCAAATGCGGCAAGGGGTTGCAATGGGAGAAACGATGCGGTGAAGATCGTTTCGGTTTGATGTGTTTGGCTTGATCGGGACGGGGGGAGCCGTCCCTGTTTTGTTTTCCCCGATGTTTTCCATTCAATGGCGGAACGAAACGTGTTACAATGGAAAAAGATGAAGAAAGGGGAGAAAGGCGACGTATGCCAAAAGTGCGGACGAAAGACATCATTGAACAGTTCCAGCTCGAGCTCGTCAGCGGCGCGGAGGGCATTTACCGCCCGATTACGACAAGCGATTTGTCGCGGCCGGGGATTGAAATGGCCGGCTATTTCGCCTATTACCCGGCGGAGCGTCTGCAGCTGCTCGGACGGACGGAGCTGTCGTTTTATGAAACGTTGACGCCGGAAGAAAAAAAGTCGCGGATGGAACGGCTTTGCACCGACATTACGCCAGGGATCATCGTCTCGCGTGGATTGGAAGTGCCGCCGGAGCTGATCGAAGCGTCTGAGCGCCAGTCGGTGCCGGTCATGCGCTCGACGATGAAAACGACCCGCCTGTCAAGCCGATTGACAAACTATTTGGAAAGCAAGCTCGCCCCCACCACCGCGGTGCACGGGGTGCTTGTCGATGTGTACGGCGTCGGGGTGTTGATCACGGGCAAAAGCGGCGTCGGCAAAAGCGAAACGGCGCTGGAGCTCGTCAAACGCGGCCATCGGTTGGTCGCCGACGACTGTGTGGAAATCCGCCAAGAAGATGAAGATACGCTCGTCGGCAGCGCGCCGGAGCTGATCGAGCATCTGCTTGAAATTCGCGGCCTCGGCATTATTAATATGATGACGCTGTTCGGCGCAGGGGCGGTGCGGACGCATAAGCGCATTTCGCTCGTCGTCGACTTGGAGCTTTGGGATCCGGAGAAGCAGTACGATCGGCTCGGGTTGGAAGAAGAGAAAGTGAAAATTTTGGATACCGAATTGCCGAAATTAACGATTCCGGTCCGCCCAGGGCGCAACTTGGCGGTCATCGTCGAAGTGGCGGCGATGAACTTCCGGCTGAAGCGGCTCGGGGTCAACGCGGCTGAGGAGTTTTCGGCGCGATTGAGCGACGCCATCGAAGACGGCGCGCACGATTACGACTGATGTTTCTTGCGTCAAAGGAATGGATCTCGTTTGGGCATGAAGCATAGGAGGTGGAAACGATGGAATCGACGATTCAGCCGCTCGACCGCGTGTTTTTGCACCTTGGCCCTATTACGATTTATTGGTATGGGGTCATTATCGGCACCGGTGTGTTGATTGGGCTATGGCTCGCGACGCGCGAAGCAGTGCGGCGCGGCTTGCCGAAAGAGACGTTTGTCGATTTGGTGTTATTTGCCGTGCCGATCGCCATTGTCTGCGCGCGGGCGTACTACGTGCTGTTTGAATGGCACTATTATTCAAAGCATTTGTCCGAGATTCCAAAAGTTTGGCAAGGCGGCCTCGCCATTCACGGCGGTTTGATTGGCGCGGTGGCGACGGGCGCGGTGTTCGCCCGCGCGCGCGGGCTGTCGTTTTGGAAGCTCGCCGATATTGCCGCACCAAGCATCATTTTAGGCCAGGCGATCGGGCGCTGGGGCAATTTTATGAACCAAGAGGCGCACGGCGGCCCTGTGTCGCGCCAGTTTCTTGAAAATTTGCATTTGCCGGATTGGATCATCAATCAAATGTACATTGACGGCCGTTATTGGCATCCGACTTTTTTATATGAGTCCCTTTGGAACCTCGTCGGCTTTTTCTTGCTTCTTTGGCTGCGGCGCGTCAATTTGCGGCGCGGCGAGCTGTTTTTGTCCTATTTGATTTGGTATTCCGTCGGCCGCTTTTGGATTGAAGGGATGCGCACCGACAGCTTGATGCTGGCCGGCAGTCTGCGCGCGGCCCAAGTCGTATCCGTGACGCTGATCGTGTTGTCGATCGCACTGTGGATCGTGCGCCGGGCGAAAGGATGGGCAAAAGCAAGGTATCAAGACGAATAGCCGTCCTTATCCGTTGACGGATGACTAGGGAAAAAGAGAGGCGGCGTGTGGTGAAAAGGTCACACGGCGGCATGAAGACAAGCGAAGGAGAGAGGAGATATGGTAGGAACATTGCAGCGCGGCGTCATCGCCGGACTGAAGACGTCATGGGCGCTCGGCAAAATCATTTTTCCAGTGACGCTCATTTTAGCGCTGTTGCAGCCGACCCCTTTATTTTCATGGTTGATCGACCTTGTCACTCCCCTGATGAAGTGGTTCGGCTTATCCGGCGACGCGGCCGTGCCGCTGGTGCTCGGCAATTTGCTCGGGCTGTACGCCGCGATCGGGGCGATGCTGACGATCGAGTTTACAGTGAAAGAAGTGCTCATTCTCGCTGTCATGCTTTCCTTTTCTCACAACTTGATCGTCGAGTCTTCCGTCGCTTCGCGGACGGGTATGAGCGTTTGGCTCATGCTCGCCGTGCGCATTGGCTTGGCCGTTGTCTCCGGTTTGTTGATCGCCCATCTATGGGATGGGGGGCAGGAACTCGCTCAATATGGGTTTGTCTCGCCTGAAGCCGCCCCGCCGTCCGGCTGGGGAGAGATCATCTTGGCGGCGCTGAAAAAAGCGGCGACCGGCATCGTCCAGCTGGTTGCGATTGTCATTCCATTGATGACGATCATTCAAGTGTTGAAAGAACGCCACTGGATTGAGACGTTTTCGCGCTGGATGGCGCCAGCGACCAAGATGCTCGGCATGAGCGCGAACACATCGCTCACCCTTGCCGCCGGTTTTGTGTTCGGCCTCGCTTATGGGGCGGGGGTGATGATTCAGGCGGCGAAAGAAGACGGCGTCTCGAAGCGCGATTTGACGTTGGCGTTTATTTTTCTCGTTTCTTGCCATGCGGTTGTCGAAGACACGCTCATTTTCGTTCCGCTCGGCATCCCGGTCTGGCCGTTGTTGGTCATTCGCCTCGTTACGGCTGTGCTGTTGACGATGGCGGTGGCGTTCCTTTGGCGCCGTTTTGAACACCCGATGAGAAAGGAAGCCGCATCATGACGATTCGCACGATTTTATTTGACCTTGACGGAACGTTGATTGATACGAATGAGCTGATCATCCAGTCGTTTTTGCATACGCTGGAGAAGTATTATCCGGGCCGCTACGGGCGTGAGGACGTCTTGCCGTTCATCGGCCCGTCGCTCTATGAAACGTTCGGCTCGCTCGATCCGGAACGGGTCGAGGAGATGGTGAAGACGTACCGCACGTTCAACCACGCCCATCATGACGAACTGATTCGCGAGTTTGACACCGTGTATGAAACGATCGAAACGCTCCACCGCCATGGCTTCCGCCTTGGCGTTGTGACGACGAAAATGCACGACACCGCCCTGATGGGGTTAAGAAAAACGCGGCTGGCGCCGTTTTTCTCGTGCGTCATCGGCCTCGATGACGTCACGCGGCCAAAGCCGGACCCCGAGCCGATTTACAAGGCGCTTGAGGTGCTGCAGTCAACACCGGACGAAGCGCTCATGGTCGGCGACAACTACCACGACATGTTGGCCGGCCAAAACGCCGGCGTCAAAACAGCCGGCGTCGCGTGGGCGATTAAAGGCCGCCAATATTTGGAACAATATGAACCGGACTATATGCTGGAAAAAATGAGCGACTTGTTGGCCATTGTTGGCATCAACGAATGAAAGGGGGATCCGTTCTCCCGGTGAGACGAACGACAAAATACCCTGTCCAAGGGGCGAACTCGCTCTGGCAATTGTATCGCACCGTATCGTTTTGGAAAGTGCTGAAAAACGTCATCATCATTCAAATCGGGCGCTACACGCCGTTTTTGCCGCTGAAACGCTGGCTGTACCGCACGTTTCTCGGCATGAACATCGGCGAGCAAACCGCGCTCGCCTTTATGGTCATGCCAGATATTCTCTTCCCTGAAAAAATCCGCATCGGCCGCAACTGCGTCATCGGCTACAACACGACGATTCTCGCCCACGAATATTTGGTTGACGAATACCGCCTCGGCGATGTCGTGATCGGCGATGAGGTGATGATCGGCGCGAACTCGACCATTTTGCCTGGTGTGGTGATCGGCGACCGCGCCGTGGTCGCCGCCGGCACGGTCGTTCATCAAGACGTCCCGCCCGGAGCGATGGTCGCCGGCTGCCCGATGCGCATCGTTCGCCGGAATGAACCGCCTTCCGATTGAACGGGGGCGGTTTTCCATTTTGGAATAGGAAAAAAGGAAAGAAACAAAAAAGGAGAATTGCGGATTTTGACAAGATGGACTACCGCTATTTTTATTAGAAAGCAGATCACCGCCTATGCCGTGTGGAACGAAGCGCTTCTTGTTTTTGAAGCGATCTTGTCCGTTTTGTTATTGGCAAAGCGTTTTCCCCTTGACGCTGTGGCCGCAAAGGAGTAAACTACTAATAACTTCACTTCTCTACCATATTAGCAAACTAAAGCATTTTGATAAAGGGCGTGGGGACATGGCAAAAAAGCTGTTCATGTTTGAAAAACCGTTAGGCATGCGCGATACGCTGCCGTTTTTATATGAGTTGAAAAAGCAAGTGCGCTCGGTGATGGCGGAAGAAATTGAGCGCTGGGGGTACGAGTTTATCGAAACGCCGACGCTTGAGTATTATGAAACGGTCGGGGCGGCGTCGGCGATTGCCGATCATCGGCTGTTTAAGCTCCTCGATCAGCAAGGGCATACGCTCGTATTGCGGCCCGATATGACGGCGCCGATCGCCCGGGTGGCGGCGTCGCGGTTGTATGACGACGGCAATCCGCTCCGGTTGGCGTACAATGCCAACGTGTTCCGCGCCCAGCAGCGCGAGGGCGGCCGGCCGGCGGAGTTTGAGCAGATCGGCGTCGAGCTGATCGGCGACGGCACGGTGGCCGCCGACGCCGAAGTCATCAGCTTAATGGTCGCGTTGTTGAAGCGCGTGGGGTTGGGCCGCTTTTCGGTGGCCATCGGCCATATCGGGTATGTGAACGCACTGTTTTTGGAGATTTTAGGGAATGAGGAGCGGGCGAGTGTATTGCGCCGTTTTTTATATGAGAAAAATTACGTCGGCTACCGTGAACATGTGAAGTCGTGGCCGCTTTCGTCGATCGATCAAAAACGGCTGTTGGATCTTCTTTCCTTGCGCGGCGGAACGGACGTGATCGAACAGGCGAAAACGCTCGTCACAAGCGAGGAGGGGCGGCGGGCGTCCGACGAGCTGGCGGCGCTCATGGCAGCGCTTCGGACGTATGGGGTGGCCGAGGCGGTGAAGCTCGATATGGCGCTTGTCAGCCATATGAGCTATTACACTGGCATTTTGTTTGACGTGTACGCCGAGCAGGTTGGATTCCCGATCGGCAACGGCGGGCGGTATGATGATTTATTGGCGAAGTTCTCGCGCCCGGCGCCGGCGACGGGGTTTGGGTTGCGCGTCGATCGGTTGATTGAGGCGATTGGGGAAACGGATGTGCGCGATGACATCGAGTGCATCGTCTTTAGCCAAGAGCGGCTGGCGGAAGCGGTGGAGCTCGCCGAGGCGAAACGGGCGGAAGGCAAGCGCGTCGTCTTGCAGCACATTGCCGGCATTCGTGATATTGACGCCTACAGCCAGCGCTACCGGTCGATCGTGTATTTGCTTGGCCGCAGCGGGCGCGATGGGCAGTGAACATAACAGAGAAGGCGCCGCCGGTTGGTCATCGACGCTGTTGAAAACGGCAGCGATTGGCGGGACAGAGCGGATGCGAAGAACGGACGGGAAAGGCTGCCCATGGCGGTGGAGAGCATGCGGTGTACTCGAGGCCCAGCGCCGCATTTGACATGATGAGGAGCAAGGAGGAAGAATGATGCTGACGATTGCCATGCCAAAAGGGCGCATTTTTGAAGAGGCGGTCGAGTTGCTGCGGCGGGCGGATTATGCGCTGCCGCCGGAATTTACCGAGTCGCGCAAGCTCGTCATTGATGTGCCAGAGGAAAACATGCGCTTTATTTTGGCGAAACCGATGGATGTCGTCACCTATGTCGAGCATGGGGTCGCGGATTTGGGCATTGCCGGCAAGGACGTGCTGATGGAAGAAGAACGGGATGTGTACGAACTGCTCGATTTGCACATCAGCCGCTGCCATTTGGCGGTCGCCGGGCTGCCCGGCGCCAAGATGAACGAAATCGCACCAAGGGTGGCGACGAAATACCCGAACATCGCGTCAACGTATTTTCGCGAGCAAGGCGAGCAAGTCGAAATCATCCGCCTGAACGGATCCATTGAACTCGCCCCGCTGATCGGCCTTGCCGACCGGATCGTGGACATCGTTTCCACGGGGCGGACGCTCAGAGAAAACGGGCTTGTCGAACTTGAACGGATCGCCGAGGTGACGTCGCGCCTGATTGTCAACCCGGCGAGCTACCGGCTAAACGGCGGGGACATTGAACGGTTGGTCGACCGATTGGCGGCGGTCATTCCCCAGCCGTAGGAAAAAAGGTGTGACAGAGCGGAAATGGGCGGTTTCCGAAGAATGGGTTGGTGGAGATTCGGGAATGGCGGAGCGGCGTTGACAACGCCGTTGGAAAATAGCATATAGATGCAACGAAGAACTTTAACATATCCTTGACGGAAAAGCGGTTTGTCCATTTTCGACTGACGGAGGATCGAACAACCGCCTGCTTCACAGACCCATATATGGGTCTTTAAGCGGCGTTGTTCGGTCGCCCGACAGTCGATCAAATACTCGGTAAAAGCTGCAAATGGTAAAGCTTCAAATTGCATCGATACAGATTGCCAATGGACGAAAACCGATGGACGTCACAGAAAGGGGAGCGAACGATGAAAATCGAACGGATCCGAGGCGGCGTCTCGCTGCGGCGCACGATTGAAAGCGGAACGGAGGAGCAGCGGCGCGCGGTGCTGGATATCATCGCCGCGGTGCGGGTGCGTGGCGATGCGGCGCTGAAAGAATATACGGAACGGTTTGACGGCGTCAAGCTGGATTCGCTCAAGGTGACGGAAGAGGAAATGAAGCGCGCGCATGCGGCGATGGATGCGGAGATGCTGGAGATCATTCGCCAAGCGGCGGCCAACATTCGCGACTACCACAAACGGCAAAAGCGCGAATCATGGTGGATGACGAAAGAAGACGGCACAATTCTCGGACAAAAGGTGACGCCGCTCGATGCGGTCGGGTTGTACGTGCCAGGCGGGACGGCCGCTTATCCGTCGTCTGTGCTGATGAACGTTATTCCCGCACAAGTGGCGGGGGTGAAACGGATTGTCATCACCTCGCCGCCAAACAAAGACGGCACGCTCCCGGCTGGGGTGCTGGCCGCCGCCTATGAACTCGGCGTGACGGAAATTTACAAAGTCGGCGGCGCGCAGGCGATCGCCGCGCTTGCTTATGGGACGGAAACGATCCGGCCGGTTGACAAAATTTTCGGGCCGGGCAATATTTATGTGGCATTGGCGAAGCGGGAAGTGTTCGGGCATGTGGCGATCGACATGATCGCGGGGCCGAGCGAAATTGTCGTGCTGGCGGATGAAACGGCCCGACCGGATGAGATTGCGGCGGATTTGTTGTCGCAAGCCGAGCATGACGTGCGGGCGTCGGCCATTTTGGTGACGCCGTCGATGAAATTGGCGCTGGCGGTGGCGAGCGAAGTCGAACGGCAGCTGGAAACGCTGCCGCGCCGCGACATTGCCCAAGCGGCGCTCGAGAACTACGGCGCCATTTACGTCACCGAGACGCTTGAGGAAGCGGTGGATGTCGTGAACGAACTGGCGCCGGAGCATTTGGAAGTGATGACGGCAGAACCGCTCTCGCTTTTCGGCCGGCTCCGCCATGCGGGAGCGATGTTTTTCGGCCGCTTCAGCTCCGAGCCGGTCGGCGACTATTTCGCCGGGCCGAACCACGTGCTGCCAACCAACGGCACGGCCAGATTCTCAAGCGGCTTGAGCGTTGACGAGTTTGTGAAAAAATCAAGCGTGATTGTTTACAGTGAAACCGCATTGAAACAACATGGCGACAAAATCGCCGCCTTTGCCCGCCTCGAGGGGCTGGAGGCGCACGCGCGCGCCATTGAGGTGCGGCTCGAGAAAGGGGAATGAATGATGGCAAGGGAAGCGATGATCGCAAGAACGACGAACGAGACGAGCATTCAGTTATCGCTTTCGTTGGATGGCGAAGGGAAGGCGGAACTGGAAACGGGCGTGCCGTTTTTAACCCATATGCTCGATTTGTTCGCCAAGCACGGCCAGTTCGATTTGCACATTGAGGCCAAAGGCGACACGCATATTGACGACCACCATACGACGGAAGACATCGGCATTTGCCTCGGGCAGGCGATCAAGGAAGCGCTTGGCGACAAAAAAGGAATCAAGCGGTACGGCAACGCGTTTGTGCCGATGGATGACGCCTTGGCGCAAGTTGTGATCGACTTGAGCAATCGCCCGCATTTTGAGTTTCGCGGCGAGTTTCCGGCAGCGAAAGTCGGCGCGTTTGATGTCGAACTCGTGCATGAGTTTTTATGGAAACTGGCGCTTGAAGCGCGGATGAACTTGCATGTCATCGTCCATTACGGGCGCAATACGCACCATATGGTCGAAGCGGTGTTTAAGGCGCTCGGGCGGGCGCTCGATGAAGCAACGATGATCGACCCGCGCGTCAAAGGCGTTCCGTCGACAAAAGGGATGCTGTAGCCGATGGAGTGGGGCGCCCCCCGTGGGGAAAGAGTTCCGCAGGCGCAGGAAAGGCGGTCGGATCGAGGCAGCGCTTCCTGCGGGAAAAGCTCCATGGATGCAGGAAAGGCGACCGGATGCCAAGGAGAGGTTTGCACATGGAAGGAGCGCCGTAAAAAAGCATGCCGCCATACCGTTGTTCATTGAACAAGGGGATGGGCATGGATCAGGGAAGAAAGGAATGGGATGACGATGATCGGGATCATCGACTATGGCATGGGCAACTTATACAGCGTCAGCAAAGCGCTCGAGCGGCTCGGCTGTCCGTATGTCCTAAGCGGCGACAAAGAGGAGCTCGAGCAGGCGCGCGGGCTGATTTTGCCCGGTGTCGGCTCGTTTCGCGATGCGATGCACATTTTAAATGAGACAGGCCTAGCTGCTTTCATCCGTTCGGCGGTTGAAAACGGCACGCCGCTGCTCGGCATTTGTTTAGGGATGCAGCTGTTGTTTGACGAAAGCGAAGAAAACGGGCCGACAAAAGGGCTTGGCTTGCTTCGCGGCCGCGTCGTCCGCTTTCCGGGCGTCACGAAAACCGGCGAGCCATACAAAGTGCCGCACATGGGCTGGAACCGGCTCCGCTTTCATCGTCCGTCGCCGCTCCTTCGTGGCGTCGAGGAAGGGCATGTCTATTTTGTCCATTCGTATTATGTCATTCCAGGGGATGAGGACGTCGTGCTCGCGAGCAGTGAATATGACGTTGATGTTCCGGCGGTCGTCGGGCGCGGCTGTGTGTTTGGCACACAGTTTCATCCGGAAAAAAGCGGTGCGGTCGGCATGAGCATCTTGAACAATTATGTCGGCATCGCCACGGGAAGGGGGAACGGCTGATGGCGGCGTTTACGATTTATCCGGCGATCGATATGCGCGGCGGCAAGTGCGTCCGCCTGCTGCAAGGCGATTACAACAAAGAAACGGTGTACGGCGATTCGCCGGTCGCGATGGCCGAGCAATTCGCCGCTCAAGGGGCGGAGTGGATTCATATGGTCGATTTGGACGGAGCGAAAGAAGGGCGCCGCGTCAACGACCGGTTTGTCATTGAAGCGGCCCGTCGTCTTTCCGTCCATGTGCAAGTGGGCGGCGGCATCCGGACGGAAGAGGATATCGTGCATTATTTAGAAAATGGGGTCGCCCGCGTCATTTTAGGAAGTGCGGCCATTTCCGACCCGCCGTTTGTGAAAAAGATGCTCCAAAAATACGGCCGCCGCATCGTGATTGGCATTGACGCCCGCGACGGCTTCGTGGCGACGGAAGGGTGGCTTGCGACGTCGAACGTCAAGGCGGAAGAGCTCGGGCGGATGCTCGCTGAGGCGGGGGCGGAGACGTTTATTTTCACCGATATTGCGACCGATGGCACGCTGTCGGGCCCGAACATCGCCGCCGCGGTCCGGTTGGCCGAGGCGACGGGAAAAGAAGTGATCGCTTCTGGCGGCGTCAGCTCGCTTGACGATTTGCGCGCGCTCTGCCAATATGCTGGACAAGGCATCGGCGGCGCGATCGTCGGCAAGGCGCTTTATACGAATCAGTTTACGCTCGCGGAAGCGCTCAAGGCGGTGAACGAGCGATGATCACGAAGCGCATCATCCCGTGCCTCGATGTGAAAGACGGGCGCGTCGTCAAAGGAGTACAATTTGTCCAGCTGCGCGATGCCGGCGATCCGGTGGAGCTCGCGAAGGCGTACGATGAGCAAGGGGCGGACGAGCTCGTGTTTTTGGACATTTCCGCTTCCCATGAAGGGCGGAAAACGATGGTCGATGTCGTCGAGCGCGTCGCCGCCCAGCTAGCGATTCCGTTTACGGTCGGCGGCGGCATCCACTCGCTTGAGGATATGAAGCGGATGCTTCGCGCCGGGGCCGACAAAGTGTCGCTCAACACCGCCGCGGTGCTCCATCCGACCTTGATCACCGAAGGGGCGGACTTTTTCGGCTCGCAATGCATCGTCGTCGCCATTGACGCGAAATACGATGAAACGCTTGGTTCATGGCGCGTCTATACGCACGGCGGCCGCAACGCCACGAACTGGGAAGTCGTCGCTTGGGCGCAGGAAGCGGTCCGTCTTGGCGCCGGGGAGATTTTGCTGACGAGCATGGACGCGGACGGCGGCAAAAACGGTTTTGATATTGAGTTGACGCGGCGGGTGAGCGAAGCGGTCCCGATTCCGGTCATCGCCTCGGGCGGCGCCGGCAAGGCGGAGCATTTCCTCGAAGCGTTCGAAAAAGGGAAAGCAGACGCGGCGCTCGCGGCATCGATTTTCCATTACAAAGAAACGTCAGTCGGACAAGTGAAAGCGTACTTGAAAGAAAAAGGGGTGAACGTGCGATGACGGCGGACATTCGCTTTGATGAAAAAGGGCTTGTACCTGCCATCGTCCAAGATGCGCAAAGCAAGGAAGTGCTCACGCTTGCCTATATGAACAAAGAGTCGCTTAAAAAAACGCTGGAGACCGGAGAAACATGGTTTTACAGCCGCTCGCGCCAAGAACTATGGCATAAAGGGGCGACATCTGGAAACGTGCAGCGCGTTGTCGACATCCGCTACGACTGCGACGCCGACGCCCTGCTCGTTCTCGTCGAGCCGGCCGGCCCGGCTTGCCATACCGGGTCGTATTCCTGTTTTTCCCGCTCGCTGGACGGCGCGGCGCGCACGCCGGCGGCCGACCGGTTTGCCATTTTGAACGAGTTGGAACAGATCATCGCCCAGCGCGACGCCGAACGGCCGGAAGGGTCGTACACGACGTACTTGTTTGAAAAAGGCGTCGATAAAATTTTGAAGAAAGTCGGCGAAGAAGCGGCGGAAGTCATCATCGCGGCGAAAAACCGGAGCCATGACGAATTGAAATGGGAAGCGGCCGACTTGTTGTACCATTTGCTTGTGCTGTTGCGCGAACAAAAGCTGCCGCTTGACGCGGTGCTTGCGACGCTTGCCGAGCGGCACGCGCAAAAGGTGGAAGCGAGCGACAAAAAATAACAAGATGGTTAGGTGAGAAAAAGGAACGTCTGCCATCGCGCCGGCGTTCCTTTTTTGCACGGAAAAACCGCATTCCTAAAGTTTCTTGCTTGTTTTCGCCGCCGATATGGTATACTGTTGTTCGACGAATTTTACGGACGACGGAGGACAGAATGGGAAAACAACTGAAGCGATCATCACGAAAAGCGACGATTGTACCGTTCATCCAAAGCGGAGATTACTTTTTTAAAAAAGGAATGAAAGCATACGACCGAGGCGATTTGGAAAAGGCGAGGAAATATTTTGAGCGCGCCGTCCGTTTGGATGAGCGCGACGCCTCATTCGCCTTGCAGCTTGCCCTTGTGCTGTCGGAGCTTGGTGAATATCAATTTTCCAATCAATGGCTGTTCAAAATTATCCATGATTTGGACGAAACGATGTACGACTGTTTGTATTTTTTGGCGAACAATTTCGCCTGCCTCGGCTTGTTTCGTGAAGCAAGGCAATACGCGGAACGTTATTTGGCGCATGAGCCGGCCGGAGAGTTTGCCGACGATGCTGCTGACTTGCTTGAGCTGCTTCGGCTCGATGGCTCGGAATGGACGGAAGAAGAGGAGCAGCTGATGGTGCTGGAGGATCGGGCCCGCCGTTTGCTTGAGGAGGAGCGGTTTGCGGAAGCGATTGAAGCGCTTGAAGCGCTCGTCGTGCGCTATCCGGACGTTTGGTCGGCGCATAACAATTTGGCGCTTGCTTATTTTTACAGCGGCGATGTCGACAAAGCGAAACAGAAAGTGCGTGAAGTGCTCAAACGCGATCCCGGCAATTTGCATGCGCTTTGCAATGCGCTCGTTTTCGCGTATTACTTGCATGATCAGGAGCAAGTCTCTTCCCTTTGCCGGACGCTCGCCGGGCTTTATCCGTTTTTCCATGAGCATCAATACAAGCTCGGGGCGACGTTCGCGCTTGTCGGGCGGTTCGATTTGGCGTTCCGCTGGCTGCACCGCCTGTACAAAAGCGGCTTTCGCGGCGACGGGCCGTTTTACTACTGGCTCGCCTGCACCGCCTACCATACGGGGCATGAATCGCTCGCTCGGAACATGTGGGAAGAGTTTCTCGTGTTTCATCCGGAAAAGCGCGGCGAGGAGCCGTGGGCTGTTCCGTCGTTCGACGAAGCGTTTGCCCGCATCATCCGCTGGATTGAGCAGGAAGGATTGGCTGACCAGTTGTACGGCTTATATTTGTTCAGCCGCTCGAAGCAAGCGGAGGAAACGGCCATGTCGCTGGCGGTCTGCCGCTTGTTGCCGTCTGACCCGCGCTTGCGTCCATTCATCGACTCGTTTTTATTTGGCTTGACCGACGGCTCGTCCGCCCGGGCGGGGAACGTCGGCCGCATGGTCGATGCGCTTTCGGCAAATAATGAAGAAAAGGAAGCACTCTGCCGCTTTGCGTTTGCGATTGCCGTCCATCCGCTGGCCGATGGCGAACGGTTTGCGAACGGAGCGGCGTGGGCGGCGGCGATTGAATACATGTGGCGCCGACAGCAAGGAGAGCGTGTGACGCAAAGAGAGATGGCGGCCAAATACGGCGTGTCGGCGTCGACGGTGCAAAAATACGTGCAAAAAGCGCGCCGGCTCTATACATGAGCAAATCAATAGACAGGGCGAATCGACTTCTATACGATGAAAATGGAATGATTCTCAAGCGAGGGAGTGGACGGTGTGGCAGACGAAAAAATTTACGATGTCATTATTGCCGGAGCCGGGCCGGCTGGGCTGACGGCGGCTGTCTATACATCGCGCGCCAATTTGTCGACGCTGATGATCGAGCGCGGCGTTCCGGGCGGGCAGATGGTCAACACTGAGGAAGTCGAGAACTATCCCGGCTTTGAAACGATTTTAGGCCCGGAATTGGCGGCGAAAATGTTTGAGCATGCGAAAAAATTCGGCGCGGAGTACGCATACGGCGATGTGAAAGAAATCATCGACGGCGAGGCGTACAAAACGGTCATCGTCGGCGATAAAGAGTACAAGGCCCGCGCGGTCATCATCGCCACCGGAGCGGAATATAAAAAACTCGGTGTACCGGGTGAAGCGGAGCTCGGCGGCCGCGGCGTTTCGTACTGTGCGGTGTGCGACGGGGCGTTTTTCAAAGGAAAAGATTTGGTCGTCGTGGGTGGGGGCGACTCGGCGGTCGAAGAGGGCGTTTATTTGACGCGGTTTGCCAATAAAGTGACGATCGTTCACCGCCGCGACAAGCTGCGGGCGCAAAAAATTTTGCAAGACCGGGCGTTCGCCAATGAAAAAATTGATTTCATCTGGAACCATACGGTGAAACAAATCAACGAAAAGGACGGAAAAGTCGGCAGCGTGACGCTTGTGCATACGCAAACAGGCGAGGAACGCGAATTTCCGTGCGACGGCGTTTTCATTTACATCGGGATGGTGCCGCTCTCGAAGCCGTTTGCCAATCTTGGCATCACGAATGAAAACGGCTATATCGTCACGAACGAAAAGATGGAGACGAAAGTGCCGGGCATTTTCGCCGCCGGTGATGTGCGGGAAAAAACGCTCCGGCAAATCGTGACGGCTACCGGCGACGGCAGCATCGCCGCGCAAAGCGCCCAGCATTACGTTGAGGAACTGAAAGAAAAGCTCAATAAGCAAGGAGTCAGCTGATCCGGTAACCAAATCGCAATCAAATCGTAATGGTTATTTAACCCATCTGTAACACGGGCGCAACACATTTGTCGTATGCTATAAGTAAGTAATTGACCCCCTTTTATATAGATCCTTTTTGGCGCGGGCATTTGTCCGCGTCTTTTTTTGTCTGGCGCTCGCTGGGCGCGAAAGGCGTTGGCCGGGCGGAGTGCGGGAAGGCCGCCGGCGTTTTGACAGACGGGCGTTTTCCAACGGTTTGAAGGTGGAGCGGCCTAGCCATTTATGGTAAAATAAAAATAATGAGATGCGCGCAACAGTTGGGGGGAACGACTTGCAACGGGTAACGAATTGCGTACTATATAAAGACGGCCGCGTGTTGCTTTTGCAAAAACCAAAGCGCGGGTGGTGGGTCGCCCCAGGCGGCAAAATGGAGCCCGGTGAAACGGTGCGTGAAGCTTGCATTCGTGAATACCGGGAAGAGACGGGCATTTATTTGAAAAATCCGAGGCTCAAGGGCGTTTTTACGATCGTGATGAAAAACGGGAATGAAACGGTGTCGGAGTGGATGATGTTTACGTTTTTCGCCGACGACTTCATCGGCGAAAACGTGCCGTCTTCCGAAGAAGGGACGCTCGCTTGGCATGAGGTTGAAGCGCTGTCCACGTTGCCGATGGCCCCAGGAGACTACCATATTTTAGAATACGCTGTCAAAGGCGAAGGGGTCATGTACGGAACGTTTGTATATACGGAGGAGTTTGAGCTGCTTTCATATCGTCTTGATCCAAGTTAGCGGAAGGGGAGCAGAAAAATGGGGAAACACGGGGCGCAGCAACCGATTCAACTCGTCATCATCACCGGCATGTCCGGGGCGGGCAAAACGGTGGCGATCCAAAGCTTTGAAGACCTCGGCTTTTTTTGCGTCGACAACTTGCCGCCGACGCTGTTGCCGAAGTTTTTGGAGCTTGTGAAAGAGTCCGGGAATAAAATGAATAAAGTCGCGCTCGTCATGGATTTGCGCAGCCGCGACTTTTTCGACCACTTGTTTGCCGCGCTCGATGAGTTGGCCGGGCAGGCGTGGATTATGCCGCAAATTTTGTTTTTGGATGCGCAAGACTCGACGCTTGTGGCCCGCTATAAAGAAACGCGGCGGACGCATCCGCTCGCGCCGAATGAGCCGCCGCTTGAAGGCATCCGCCTGGAGCGGAAACTGCTTGAGGAGCTCAAAGGGCGGGCGCAAATCGTTTATGACACGACTGGGCTCAAGCCGCGCGAACTGCGGGAGAAAATCGTCCGCCAGTTTTCATCGCACGCCCAGTCCGGCTTTACGGTCAACGTTATGTCGTTTGGATTTAAATACGGCATCCCGATTGACGCTGACTTGGTGTTTGATGTCCGCTTTTTGCCGAACCCGCACTACATTGAGCATATGCGGCCGAAAACCGGGCTCGATGAGGAAGTGGCGTCATATGTGCTCAAATGGGGAGAAACGCAAAAGTTTTTGGAAAAGCTGATTGATTTGCTGGCGTTTATGCTGCCGTATTACCAGCGCGAAGGAAAAAGCCAGCTGGTGATCGCCATCGGCTGCACGGGCGGTCAGCATCGTTCCGTGGCGCTCGCTGAGCATATCGCCCGCCATTTTTCCGCCGATTATAAAACGGTTGTCTCGCACCGGGACATGGAGAGGAGAAAGGAAGCGCATCGATGAGAGACAAACGAGCAGCGAAGATCGTCGTCATCGGCGGCGGCACTGGGCTTCCCGTCCTGCTTCGGGGTCTGAAACAGCACGATCTTGACTTGACGGCTATCGTCACCGTCGCCGATGACGGGGGGAGTTCCGGGCGGCTCCGGGATGAACTGCACATCCCGCCGCCTGGGGATGTGCGCAACGTGCTCGCCGCGCTGTCTGATGTCGAACCGCTTATTGTTGAGCTGTTTCAACACCGTTTTCAAAACGGCAACGGCTTATCGGGACACTCGCTCGGCAATTTGATTTTGGCGGCGCTCACATCGATCACCGGCGATTTTGTGAAGGCGATCCGCGAAATGAGCAAAGTGTTGAACGTGCGCGGCCAAGTGTTGCCGGCGGCGAACAAAAGCGTCGTGTTGCACGCGGAAATGGAAGATGGTACCATTGTTTCGGGCGAGTCGAAAATTCCTGGCGCGGGGAAAAAAATTAAGAGGGTGTTTTTAACCCCGGAAGATATTGAACCGTTGCCGGAGACGACCGCCGCCATCCGCGGCGCCGACTTGATTGTCATCGGCCCGGGGAGTCTGTACACAAGCATTTTGCCGAACTTGCTCGTGCCGAAAATCGGGCAGGAAGTATGCAAGGCGAAGGCGAAAAAAGTATATATATGCAACATTATGACTCAGGCCGGCGAGACGCCGCACTATACGGTGAGCGACCATGTGGAGGCGCTTCATGCTCATCTTGGCGGCCCGTTTTTGGACGCGGTGATCATCAACAGCGGAGCGATCCCGGAAGCGATCCGCCGCCGCTACGAGGCGGAGCGGGCCGAGCCGGTGCGTGACGACAGTAGCGGGCTTTCGTTGCAAGTCATCCGCGACGATATTGTCACGTACGAGGATGGGGTCATTCGCCATAATACGGCGAAAGTCGCCGCCCTTCTTCTCGGGCTTCTCCCTCACCGTTAAAGGCGGGACCCGAGTAGGCCGCAAAGCGCCATTATGGGCGGTGATGCTCCCGATGGCCGCGCCGAAAGTCAGGCACCTCCAACCGGCCGGATGCGGGGAACGAATGGAGGTGGAGCGATCGTGTCTTTTGCATCGGAAACGAAAAAGGAATTGACCCATTTAGAGGTGAAGCCTTGCTGCTTGCGCGCGGAGCTGTCGGCGCTTTTGCGCATGAACGGTTCACTGTCGTTTTCCGGCGGGCGAATGGCCATCGATGTCCAGACGGAAAATGCGGCGATCGCTCGGCGCATTTATACGTTATTGAAAAAGGGCTACGATGTCGCCGTCGAGCTGTTTGTCCGCAAGAAAATGCGCTTGAAAAAAAACAACGTCTACATCGTCCGCGTGACCGACGGTGCGGCTTCTTTGCTTCGTGAACTTCACATTGTCAACGGCGATTTTTCGCTCATCCATGACATTTCCCCGGAGCTCGTCAAGAAAAAATGCTGCAAGCGCTCGTATTTGCGCGGCGCGTTTTTGGCCGGCGGTTCGGTCAACAACCCGGAGACGTCGTCCTACCATTTGGAGATTTTTTCGCTGTATGAGGAGCATAACCGGGCGTTATGCGAATTGATGAACAGCCACTTTTTTTTAAATGCGAAAACGTTGGAACGGAAAAAGGGGTTTATTACGTATTTAAAAGAGGCGGAAAAAATCGCCGAGTTTTTGAACATCATCGGCGCCCATCAAGCGCTGCTCCGCTTTGAGGACATTCGCATCGTCCGCGATATGCGCAACTCGGTCAACCGGCTTGTCAATTGCGAAACCGCCAATTTGAACAAAACGATCGGCGCTGCGCTTCGCCAGGTGGAGAACATCCGCTACATCGACGAGACGATCGGCCTTGATTCACTGCCGGCCAAGCTGCGGGAAATCGCGAAACTTCGCATCGAGCATCAAGACGTGACGCTGAAAGAGCTCGGGGAGATGGTTGCCGGTGGAAAAATCAGCAAATCCGGCATCAACCACCGGCTGCGCAAAATTGATGAGATCGCGGAGCGGCTGCGGGCTGGAAAGCCGGTCGATTTCCATAAATCGCTGTAAAGGGGAGATGGAGAATGGTGGAAAAACAAGTGGAAGTGAAATTAAAAACCGGGCTGCAGGCGCGCCCGGCGGCGTTGTTTGTCCAAGAAGCGAACCGTTTTTCCGCTGATGTGTTTTTGGAAAAAGACGGAAAACGGGTCAACGCGAAAAGCATTATGGGCTTGATGAGCCTCGCCATCGGCCATGGAGCGGTGATCACGCTCATTGCCGACGGTCCGGATGAGCAAGAAGCGATCGAAAAGCTCGCCGCCTATGTGCAAAAGGAAAAGTAAAGCAGCGTGTGGGGCTGGCGGGGAAAGGAATGGAAAAGGCTGCTCCGTTTTTGTCGGAAGCAGCCTTTTTTCGTCAATGTCGGTGCAGGCGCAGCTCTATAGCGGTTCTGCCAACGTGTGCATGCCTTATTTTTCATCAGCGCGCGTCAGCACGCGGTCAATGATGCCGTATTCCATCGCTTTTTGCGCGGTCATAAAGTTGTCGCGGTCCGTATCGCGCTCGATCACTTCGATCGGCTGGCCGGTGTTTTCCGATAAAATGCGGTTCAATTTGTCGCGCAAGAACAAAATGCGCTTCGCTGCGATTTCGATTTCCGTCGCTTGCCCTTGGGCGCCGCCGAGCGGTTGGTGGATCATGATTTCACTGTTTGGCAAGGCGAACCGTTTCCCTTTCGCACCGGCGGCAAGCAAAAACGCCCCCATGGAAGCGGCCATGCCGATGCAAATTGTCGATACGTCCGGTTTGATGAACTGCATCGTGTCGTAAATCGCCAGGCCAGCTGTGATCGAGCCGCCCGGGCTGTTGATGTACAAGGAAATATCTTTGTCCGGGTCTTCCGCCGCCAAAAACAACAGCTGCGACACGATCGAGTTGGCCACTTGGTCGTCGATCGGGCTGCCAAGGAACACGATTCGGTCTTTCAATAAGCGCGAATAAATGTCGTACGCCCGCTCCCCACGGTTCGTCTGTTCGATGACAGTCGGAATCAAATACATCAAAAACGCCTCCTTTTCCATCCTAATGGATCAATATGTACGCCTTCATCATACACGAATGGTCAATGAAGGTCAAACAAAACGACCTTCCCCATTCTTTATAACATATTCGCGGCTAGCGGGAACATCCCTCTTTTCATCATAACCGCTTTTTTATTTTTTTAACCAGTTGCCTGTGGCGGTGACATTGATGTGGAAGGAACAAAGGCCTAATTTTTCCTGTTTTTTTATTGCATTTTCCCCTTGCATTTTTGCACGATCCTGCTATAATAGAACATGCGACGGAACGAAATAGAGAAATCATGAACTTCCATGCCCTCGTAGTGTAGTGGATAGCACGAGAGATTCCGGTTCTCTTAGCGTGGGTTCGAATCCTGCCGAGGGCGTTCCAACGATCCGACAAGTTCGGATTGAGATTCCCAAATCCCTTGATACGACCGCGTTTGCGGTCGTTTTTCATTTTTTGGGAATCCCGAAAAAAACGATAGAATCCGAAAAAATTTTGTACGAATTTTGCACGACTATTTTGCATGGTAGAGCTCCTCCATCGCGAGGTCGACCTGCCGGGATTCTTTTTGTTCCATCTCGTCCAAAATGTGCGAATATGTTTGTAGGGTGGTCACAATATCTTTATGCCCCAGGCCGCCGGGTACCGTCAAGAATTTTGTGTAATGTAAGATAGATAGGGTATCTCTGAAATGGATTTGGAATGGATAGGGAACCGGTTTCCTTCACACAAGAGACTGAATATTCAGTCTCTTGTGTGGAAAGGGAAAATCCCCTTATTTTGTTTATTTACAATATTTGGTTAACAATAACGTTCTTCGAACATTCGTTGAAGGGCTTCTTGCGCTTCGGCAAATCCTCGCAACTTTCGCCCTGCCCATTTCTCGTTAAAGTCCTGTATCGTCAAATATACGACTTTTTCAGCGGCTTCTAAGCTACTCAAGCTGTTCATGGGTTTGAGACGTTTCCGAATTTCCTTGATCGTTCGTTCGATGGCATTGGTCGTATAAATCACACTTCGAATACTGCTTGGATAATCCATAAATGTAAGGAGGACATCCAACTCATTGGCCCAAGATTGGACTTCCCTTGGGTATTTGTGAGACCATTTGGATTGAAACTGTTGAAACATCTCCAATGCGATTTCTTTATTCGGAGAACGATAAATGAGTTTCAGGTCCTCCGCCATTTCGAATTGATCTTTTTTCCGAACACGGCTGAGGGTGTTGCGGACTTTGTGCACGACACAGCGCTGCACATCGGCTTTCGGATACACCGCCTTAAAGGCTTCCTCCAACCCCGGAAGGCCATCGAAGACGCCAAGAAGCACTTCCTTGACGCCTCTTTTGTAGAGCTGTTGGAGAATCTCCTGCCATACATAGGCGCTTTCTTGTCCTCCTACGAAGAAATCAAGAATTTCACGATACCCTTCTTCGTTCACCCCCAATACCACATAAATAACTTCTTTCTCTACCGTATCCCGGCGAAGTTTCACGTACAAGCCGTCCAAATATAAGACCGAATAACGCTGGTGTAGTGGACGAGCGTGCCATTTCTCGATGTCTTCCTTCACGACATCGGTAATCCGGCTGATCGTCGCAGGAGAATAGGTGCTTCCTAGAATTCGTTCGATAAACTTGCCAATTTCACGCGTGCTCATGCCACTTTGGTACATCCTAATGATTGCTTCCTCCAGCCAGCCCGTGTGCCGTTGGTAAGGGGCAAACAACTGTGTTTGAAATTCCCCGTTTCGGTCTCTTGGAACCAAAAGACCCTCAATCCGGCCATATTGTGTATCTAGATTTCGCTGATAGTAGCCGTTTCTCATATTCGGCGTTCCAGCCTGTTCGATTTCGAGGAAATTTTTGATTTCTTCCCGCATAATCAGTTCTAATTTTTCTTTTACAAACTGACGAATGGCATTTTCCAGTTGATTTGCCCAGTCGACATTCGGTATACTTCTTTTAGACATAGGTAGGGTACTCCTTTCTCTGGAATGTGTTGTGGTCCAAATCAGAGAATACCCTACCTTTTTTCTTTTGTTCTAGCAAAATGCTTTACACAAAATTTTATACATCATCGCCAAACGTGGACAACATCACGCTTATGCGGTGGTGGATAGCTTACCCATTGAACTCTGCCACCACGCACGAATGTATCGCGTCAAACGATTTCAAGGAATCGCAGATATTGGGTATTGTGCATCCAAAAAGATGGCTTACTATGGATTTAAGCTTCATCTTCAGATTACCGACCAAGCGCTTCCGATGGGATATGTCCTGACCGAAGCATCCTGCCACGACCGGACAGCTGCGGAAACCGTGATGGCCCAACTTCCTCATCCGTATACACTTGGCGACAAAGGATATGTGAGCCAAGCCTTGCAAAAGAAACTATACGATGAATACAAAATCGCTTTTTGGACGCCTGCTCGGAAAAATCAACGAGTTGCGCAATCAAAAAAATGGAAACAATGGATGAAGCAAAAACGCAAAATCGTCGAAACTGCGTTCTCGGTTTTAGTGGATTCATTTCGGATTACGGAAATTCGTGCCAATTCGGTTTCTGGATTTGAAACAGCGCTTGATGGCATTTTATTGGCCCATTCTCTCGTTGTTCTTGGGCTAGTGGAGCGTTGACGCTCAACTAGCACCACGGGTACACATATACACGCTGTATTATACATATACATGTATATGTATTGCAATAATCATACTATCGCATCATTGCACGAGTGTTGATTATCCAAAATTATACATACGCCTTCCATAAATTTGGGCATACTCAAACAAAGCAGCGGCCATCCCGGATTTCCAATCGAGAGGAAGCTGCCCAGAGAAAAAACGGCGAACGAAC
>NZ_SDLD01000170.1:0-656 GCF_013096875.1 Geobacillus sp. DSP4a
GGAAAGAACTCGATCGATCGTTTCGCCTGCCAACAGAAGACATAACGAATCCCACACGTTTTTTTCGTGTTTCGTCAGTGTGGAAACGATGCTTCTTGCGATGCAAAACGACTGCGCGAATGTTTCTTCGCGAAACGTACCCGAAATGTTCTCTTTGACTTTGACCATGCGAAGATCGCGTTCGGCTTGGTTGTTATCAAAGGGAACATGTACTTCACGTAAGAAACGCAGCGCTTCTTCCTTTCGTTTTTGAAGGCGTCGAACAAAAGCGAGTGCTTTTTTCGGAAGAGGCGTCATCGTTTCTAATCGGTGTTGTGCTCTTTCTAGGATGCGATCATACACTCGTTCCCACCGTCTCGCTTCTTCTTCGGAAAGTGCACCGTGATGGGCTTCGACGGCTTGCTTGGCGGCTAACAGAAACGTGGTCATGCGCATCGCCCACGTATGCCCTTGTTCGATGAATCCTTTTAACTCACGCAAATGGTGGGCATGACAAAGGGCATGGGTGGCATGTGTGTATTTCGGATATGTACCGAACGCATCGTGCATCATCGTCCCTTCATATCGGGGAAGAATCCCGATATCATCGGTCGCTTTTTTTCCACGAGAAGCGTGAGGAGCCAAGTATGTATATCTCGATGTACACGCGACATGCA
>NZ_SDLD01000171.1:0-654 GCF_013096875.1 Geobacillus sp. DSP4a
AAAACTAACGAAAACTATAAGCTGTTAAACAGCAACATGGCACAGCAAATTTTAAAAAAGGTCAATGAAGCCTTTACATCTTTCTTTGGTTTGATCAGTCTTGCCAAACAAGGAAAATATGACCACAAGTCTATCAGTATTCCAAAATATCTTAAAAAAGATGGCTTTCATTCACTGATCATTGGCCAGATTCGTATAGACGGCAACAAATTTACGATACCGTATTCTCGCCTATTTAAAAAGACTCACCTTTGTCAATATTCCTCTCGGTAACATAAAAGAAAAACTAGAATATCTTTGTGAATTTTACGGCATTGAATTCTTGAAACAGGAAGAATCATATACGTCTCAAGCCAGCTTTTTTGACGGCGATGAGATTCCTGAATATAATGCCGACAATCCAAAAGAATATAAGTTCAGCGGCAAACGTATTAAGTGCGGCTTGTATCGAACAAAGTCTGGCAAACTAATTAATGCTGATGTCAATGGCGCATTAAACATCTTAAAGAAAAGTAAAGCTGTAGACCTGAGTGTCTTATGCTCTAGCGGCGAAGTGGACACGCCTCAAAGAATAAGGATTGCTTGAAGCAGTCAAACTTCTTTGGAAGCCCCCACTTCAAATTTTCGCTAGAAAATTAAGTGGGGGTAGTTCAC
>NZ_SDLD01000172.1:0-619 GCF_013096875.1 Geobacillus sp. DSP4a
GAAAAGATCCATGGGCAATGGTTTGCCCTCCACCCAGGGATGAAAATCCCCCTTTTCTTCCCATAATGAAGAATAGGCGCAAACAGTTCAACAGGACGTTATGCTTAATGGTGGCTTAGACCCTGTACGGAAAAGTGTTTGAATCCACTGGGTGCACCACCCATTGTCCGCCCTTTCCCGATGCGGAGGAAAGGTGACGACGAACGGAAAACTGCCGCATTTCTCCCGTGGATTCGCTGTTTGCGCACTCGATCATCGAAAAGGAGGATTTTCATCATGGATGTCATCTATCCTCGCTGCGCAGGATTGGATGTTCATGCCGAAACCATCGTCGCCTGCGCGCTATGGGAAGAAGATGGACACATTCAAAAGGACATTCAAACCTTCTCCACGTTCTCGAAAGGACTTGGCGACCTGCTCGAGTGGCTCGAAGACCATGGGGTCACCCATGTCGCCATGGAATCCACCGGCGTGTATTGGAAACCGGTCTTTGCCTTCCTCGAGGGCTATGTCGACTTGACACTGGCCAATCCGCAGCGGATCAAAAATGTCCCGGGAAGAAAAACCGATGTCTCTGACGCCGAGTGGATCGCCAAGCTGCTCCGCCATGGACTCGTTG
>NZ_SDLD01000173.1:0-605 GCF_013096875.1 Geobacillus sp. DSP4a
GGGAGTGTGGTATGCTTGTTCATAGAGAGCACCTCCTGGGTTTGTTTGTGTCGCTACTCACATTCTACAGGAAAGGTGCTCTTTTTTCTATACCCTTTGGATTTTATTGGATAATCAACACGCCTGACCTTCTTTCTTGTTATTTCTTTTCATATTTTAGCAAACTTCCATCTAATGTTGCTATGATTTCGACTAGTTCTTTTTTATATTGGCTCTGTTAATGTTTGTTGTTGATTAATGGATGGAAAATTAAAAGACGTTCAAATTTCACAGTTTTGAACGTCTTTTATTATCGTTACGATTGGGCACAAGTGATAATATGACAACAATGAACGTTGAGATACAAGCCGCGGCAAAAATAACACTTTGTACGATTTTTGACTCGTTATAAGTTTTATACGCAAAAGTTCCCATTATTATAGCAGTGATTAAATTGCAAAATAATAGTAAAGAAATTTTTCCAATTTTGTTCATATACAATCCTCCCTCTAGAAATGTTGATCTATCAAGGCTTTTCGGCCTCTCAGGGGTGTCCAAAAAATATTTTTCGACAAAATCCCTTACATCCTTTTTCAGTTTTGTGGATATCTTACAGACCTAGGGTG
>NZ_SDLD01000174.1:0-594 GCF_013096875.1 Geobacillus sp. DSP4a
TATGATGACGGCGGCGGTTTGTTTTTTGATTCCAGGCATGGTCATCAGTAAGTCCACTTCCTCCCGATACGGCTCGAGCAGGCGGTCGATGTGCTGGTCGACTTCTTCGATTAACTGCTCCAATTCCTCAACGTGTTTCCACAAGAGGCGAAGGAGACGGAGCTCGTGTTCGGTCAAGGTGCCGAGCAGCGAATCGTACACCGCTTGCTTTTTCTTTTTGAGCCTTCCGCGCAGGCATTGATCCAACTCGTCCTTGTCCACGTATCCCTTCTCAAGCAGCCGGGCGAGGATGTCTTTTCCGGAAACGCCGAAGAGATCGGAGAGGACCGAGCCGAGTTTGACATTGGAAGACTCGAGCACTTTTTGAATCCGGTTTTTCTCCGAAGTCAGCTGTCCGACCCACTTTTTGCGGAGGCGGGTAAAATCCCGCAATTCGCGAATATCCGCTGGGGGGACGAAACTTTTTTCAACGAGTCCATGGCGGAGCAGCTTGGCGATCCACTCGGCGTCAGAGACATCGGTTTTTCTTCCCGGGACATTTTTGATCCGCTGCGGATTGGCCAGTGTCAAGTCGACATAGCCCTCGAGGAAGGC
>NZ_SDLD01000175.1:0-593 GCF_013096875.1 Geobacillus sp. DSP4a
CTGCATGAAGCCGGAATCGCTAGTAATCGCGGATCAGCATGCCGCGGTGAATACGTTCCCGGGCCTTGTACACACCGCCCGTCACACCACGAGAGCTTGCAACACCCGAAGTCGGTGAGGTAACCCGTAAGGGAGCCAGCCGCCGAAGGTGGGGCAAGTGATTGGGGTGAAGTCGTAACAAGGTAGCCGTACCGGAAGGTGCGGCTGGATCACCTCCTTTCTAAGGTGAAAAAACGAAGAACAAATCGCGCTTCTGTTTCGTTCAGTTTTGAGGGAACGAGTCATGTTCTCTCAATGACAAAAATCGTTCCTTGAAAACTAGATAACCGGAAAAGCGGAGGCGAGTGTTTCGCCGCGATGGGCAAATGTTCTTCGCCTGCAAGGGTGCTTGCACCCGGAAGGCGAAGGTTATTTGACCCCGAGCGGCGGCGAGCCGACGCTAGACAATAAGGAAGAAGCCGAGAGTGCTGTAGGTTAAGCTAGAAAGGGCGCACGGTGGATGCCTTGGCACTAGGAGCCGATGAAGGACGGGGCAAACGCCGAAACGCTCCGGGGAGCTGTAAGCAAGCGTTGATCCGGAGATGTCCGAATGG
>NZ_SDLD01000176.1:0-593 GCF_013096875.1 Geobacillus sp. DSP4a
TTTTGTGTACAATTCATCTGAAGTCCTCCTTGGCATGATGGTAGGTATTGTTTGACACCCCTGCATCATACCAAGAGGGCTTTTTTTGATCAAGTCCCCGGAAAAGCTCCTAACGGGAATGCTCCTTAAATGATTATTTTCTATATACATGCAACATGAAGAGTTAACTTCTCAGTCATCCTGCACACCCTAAGCGTTGCAGCACTTCCTCCGGACGTTCGTGGATGTAGTTGACAAACCGAGTAATGGCTTGAATGATATCGTGGCGATCCTTGTGAAATACATTGGCAATCACCGTATCTTTCAGCCATTTCCATAAGCGTTCGATCGGGTTCAGCTGTGGCGAATAGGGAGGAAGGTAAATAAAGTGAAAACACTGCCCTTCTTCCCGCAAAAACTCCTTGACCATTTTGGCATGGTGAATGCGGGCGTTATCCAACACCAAGACCATGAGACGGTCCGGATAGCGCTCTTTGAGCATTCTCAAGAAATTCAAGAACGTCGCGGCATTGGCGCGGCAGTCGTTTGATGAAGCACCGTTTCGCCATCGTGGATGTTGACCGCGCCAAACCGCGATACGTGGGCATGATGGC
>NZ_SDLD01000177.1:0-591 GCF_013096875.1 Geobacillus sp. DSP4a
CATAGGCGTTGTCCTCCAAACGAACCCGAACGGCCTCCGCCACCTTCCTTCCATCTTCGTACACATAGACGCCCCGTTCGTCATAGCGGAGTTCAATCGATTGCCCAATGAACCGGGGCGGCACTTCATACAGCTGCTTGTTCAAGGTGATCGTTCCATCGGCTTTGACCTTGCGGTGCTCCCGCTTCAGAAAAATCGCGTCCAGCCAATCGATGTCTTCGATCCACACCACTCGTTCCACTTGGGACTGAAACACCTCATGCGGCGTTTTCCCATCAAGCGAGGCGTGAGGTTTTCGATGATACTCTTCTTCAAGCCACTTCCAAAAACGCTCGTTCAACTCGTCAAGCGACTTCGGCGGATTCAGCTCCAACAGCGGATAAAACCGCGTCTGCACGGTGCGGAAGAACCGTTCGATTTTCCCCTTGCTTTGCGGATCATACGGCTGGGCGTGGATCAAGGTGATTCCCATCTCGGCGCACGCATACTGCAGCACCTCGGACCGATAAATTTTCCCGTTGTCCGAGTAAATGCGTTTCGGCTTCCCGCAACGAAGCACCGCTTCCTTCGTGACGATCCGCAGCCCGTCAA
>NZ_SDLD01000178.1:0-568 GCF_013096875.1 Geobacillus sp. DSP4a
AGATGCTTGATGACCGGTTTGGAAAGCTGCAGCGTCAACCCCAGCGTGAAGAAAAACTTGTGGATTCCTTGGTGATGTGCTAATCTATTCATGAGACATGAACCTCCTTGTGTGAATGGGTTTTGAGCACATCTATTTTACCCAAGGAGTCCGGTTCATGTCTCCTTTTTTGTTTGGTTGTCAATTTATGTTAGTGAATTTGCTCATCTACAGCATTTTTCTTTTTTACCGGTCATTTCATTTGCCGCTGCATTCCTTACGCACTTTGCCCGCTTCGCACCGCCACTGCCACTCCGGCAACAATGAGCGCCCCGCCGAGCCAAAACGAGACATCAAGTTGCTCTTGTAAAAACAGCCAGCCAAAGAGCGAGCCGACGAGCGGCTGGAAAAAGAAAAAGAGCGAGCCGACGCCGGCATCAATCATTTCCATCCCTTTGTTCCAAAGAAGGGGCTGACCCAAAAGTCCGCCAAAAAGCGGACTTTTGGAGTCAGCCCTCTCTGGTTTTTGTATATTTTACCAAACGGAACAAAATTCCGACTCTGTTCTCCCCCTCATTTACGCCACCAA
>NZ_SDLD01000179.1:0-559 GCF_013096875.1 Geobacillus sp. DSP4a
CTATATTATACTATATTTTACTGAATCTATCCTATTTTCAGCAAAATATAGTTAAGGCGATTCATCTCCCACTTACTCCGCTTCGCTTCGTTGAAGTGGGAGTCTTCTCGCCTAATTAAGATAAAAACCTACAAATATTTGTCAAGGCTTTCACAAAAGGGCTCTTCACCACAAGTTGTACTTGATCATTTAAGGCAGGTGTGCATAGAGGGTACAAAAAATGCGAATTTTCCTGTATGGTAAAGGTGACCAAACCAAACCATGGAGGGAAATTCGCATGTACTCTCAGTTTATCAAAGAACTCATCGATTTACCAGATGTTTTGATTCAAAAGGTGCGAAAAGAAGGGGAACGTTGGATTTTCGAACTTTCTCTACCCGAACAATGCCCGTTATGTCCTGTCTGCTTGAAGCGCACGATCAAAATGACAGACAAAAAGAAGCAATGGATGCATGGCTATGCTCAGCGAATCGGAATTTTTTGGATCGAACTTCCTGTCGAGCGCAGACGTTGTAGCACGTGTGGCGTGACGTTCAGCACGTCGTATCCAGCCATCTCT
>NZ_SDLD01000017.1:0-60831 GCF_013096875.1 Geobacillus sp. DSP4a
TCATACGGAACGACCAGCGATGGTAAAAAAAGGATAGCCATCGCTCGTTGTGTTGGTCAAAAAGTTATTCTGAAAAACTAAATAAAAAATCCTTTGTTTTGACCTTGTTAGGGTGCGAAATGTGAGTCTTAACGAAAAGTATTTACAAAGGTAAAATTTTGATAGGGAACATTTCTAGAGGGAGGAGCGGACGGAAGTGAGAAAATGGGTGCAGAAGGCGGCAATCGGAATGCTGTTGGCTGCGGCTGGATGGCTTTGGATGCCGAGTTCATCAATGGTCAAGGCGGAGGATTGCGGGGAGCTTGTCGGAACGGAAAAAGTGTGGTGGGACGGCGTTGAACTGAAGCCCGGGCAAATCGGCCGGTTGACGGTCACAGCGCCGACAGAGCTATGGTTGTCGAACAAAGCAGTGAAGACGCTGCCAAGCGGCGCGGTGTATCGCGTGTACGCGCTAGGCGGCGGGTATTTCGAGGTCGGCCGAGGATATGCGATTAAGAACGATGCCCGCGTCCGCTATGAAACGCCGTCAAAAGAGAAATTGGCCGCTGCTTTATGCGTGCAGCAGGCGAGGGCAAACATGGCGGATGTCACGATGAACGGGGTGGCGATCGGCGACTCGCGTGCGAAGGTCGAATCGATGTACGGCAAGGCGAAGCGGAAGACGAAAAACGCCTACGGCCTATATTGGGAGACGTATGATCAGGGCGGTTACAAAAACTTTTTGATGGTGAGCTATGACCGTGATCGGGTGGCGGCGATGTACACGAATCAGCCGATTGTCCAAACGAAAAAAGGAACGGGCATCGGAACGGCGAAAACGGTGGTGGAAGCGCGCTACGGCCGGCCGCTCGCCTTCATCCAAAAAAAGGATGCCGTCTACAACATTCAAAATGACGAATACGGGATCTATCTTGTCAACGGCCGCTACGTCACCTTCTTTTATGACCGGTACAACAACAACCGGGTGGATGGCGTGCTTGTCGTCAATCGGGCGCTCGAGGATGAAAAGCCCGGGTTTTACGGAACGCCGACGGAGGAGCTGCGCACGGCCTATGAATATCAAATTTTTGATTTAGCAAACGCGGCGCGCCGCTTGCACGGGCTTCCGGCGCTCGCGTGGGATGCGAAGGCGGCGGCGGCCGCCCGTGAACATAGCGAAGATATGGCGGTCCATCACTACTTCTCTCATACGAACTTGCAAGACCTGTCGCCGTTTGACCGCCTGAAGCGCTGTGGCATCGCGTATCGCGTGGCGGGAGAGAACATCGCCTACGGACAATACGATGCGATTTTTGTCCATGAAGCGTGGATGCACTCGCTCGGTCATCGGCAAAACCTTTTATATCCGGACTTTACCCGCCTCGGCGTTGGGGTGGCGTTCAATTCATTTCATCAACCCTACTACTCTCAAGAGTTTTATACTCCGTGACCGCGGATGATGTTTTCGCTTCTACAGAGCGTCCCAACCTTGCTGGGACGTTCTTTTTTTTTGACTAAATAAATGGAAAAGGGTTCCCCTTTTTGTAGAAGTTTGTCGTATAATAGAATCAGTGTCAACAAAATGATAGAAAGAGAGGAAAATAGGACTAGTGGGAAAAGCGAAGAACATCATCCGCATTGGGATCGGGGCGGTGTTGGCCGCATGGACGGCGCTGCAGGCGGCAGAAGCGGATGCCGGAGCGAATGTCGTCTACTGGGAAGGCATGCGCCTCGTGCAGGGGCAGATTGGAAAATTGGAGATCGTGAAACCGATTAACCTATGGAAACGGGAAAACGGGGCGCTGACGTTTGTCCGCGTGTTGCAGCCTGGAGAACAGTACCGGGTGTATTCGTATGACGAGGCGTTTGGCGGCCAATACGGGGTTGGCGGTGGATATTACGTCACCAATATCAAAGGGCATGTTGTGTATAAAACGCCGTCAAAGGAGAAGCTGAAGCTTGTCAATCCGGGGAAGTATGGGGCAAGGCAGCTGGCGGTCGGCACGGTGGTAAAGGAGGTGTCGACGCGCATCGCCTCCGGGGTGGAAAAAGAGGAAATGGAAATCGTCGGCGCGCGCGGCAAGCAGCATGTGTACAAGCTTGACATCGATACGTCGAATGAGAGGCTGGCCATTGAGACGGCGCTGTCCAATGATCAAGTGCTTGGCATTGAACCGGTGCTTGAGCAGGCAAAACGGTACGATGGCCGCGACGGAATCGTACTGGCGGCGGTGAACGGCGATTATTTCAAAGAGGATGGTTCGCCGACCGATTTGATGGTGCACCGGGGAGAGATCGTGATGACGAATACAACGCCAACGGCGGAACGGACGATTTTTGGCATCAGCGCTGATGGAAAGCCGATGATTGGAAACCCAGATGTTCAAATTGGCGTTCGAATTGGAGAAGGAGGCTCATATCCCGTCGATGGCATCAACAAGCCGCGGCGCGCTCATCAGTTGATTTTGTACACCCCGTATTTCGCTGCCTCCACGAAAACGAACGCTCTTGGGACGGAAGTCGTGCTGACGAATGTACAAGGGGTGTTGAACGGGAATGGAACGGTCACTGCAACGGTGAAGAAAGTGGTAGTCGGTCAAGGCAATGAACCGCTTCAACCTGGAGAGCTCGTGCTATCGGGCCACGGCCGGGCGAGCGACTATTTGCGGCAGGCGAAAGAAGGGGATGCGGTGGAAATTTCCATTCAGTATGACCAGCCCGAATGGAATGGGGTGAAAGAAGCGCTTGGCGGCCGATACCGGTTGGTGGCGGATGAAAAAGTGCAGTCGTTTTCGATTGAAGGGGTCCATCCGCGTACAGCCGTCGGCATTGACAAGAACGGAAATGTCATGCTCGTCGTTGTCGATGGCCGCCAGCCTGCTCATAGCCAAGGCATGACGTTGAATGAGCTGGCCAAACTGTTGCATGAGCTTGGCGCCGTCGATGCGATGACGCTCGATGGCGGCGGTTCTTCGACATTTGTCGTCCGACAGCCAAACGGGCAGCTCAAAGTCGAAAACAAGCCGTCTGATGGATTCGCACGGCCAGTGGCGAATGCGCTTCTTGTTGTGTACAAAGAGACGCAAGAGAACGGGGAAAGCGAAGAAGTGCTTGATGACTTTGAAACGGAGTCGAAGTGGAATGCATCGGGCGTCAACTATGTGGGGGCGGCGGTCGAGCGGACGACAGAAAAGGTGAGAGAAGGAAAGCAGGCGCTGAAAATTTCATACGATTTCCGCGGGATGCCAGGGACATCCGGCGTCTATGCTAGTCGGGAGGAAGCGATTTGGATTTCGAAACGGCCGCAAGCGATTGGCATGTGGGTGTATGGAGACGGAAGCGGCCATTGGCTGCGCGCCCAGCTGCGGGATGGAAGCGGGCGCCGCATCTGGATCGATTTTGCCCGCCATGTCGATTGGATCGGTTGGAAATATGTGCAGGCCGCTGTGCCTAGCGATGTCGCGCTTCCGCTCATGCTGGAGATGCCGGTGCGTTATATGGAAACGGATATCGGACGGAAAAACGCCGGAGCGATTTACATCGACGGCCTTCGCGCCATCTTCCGCTGATGGGCGCGCCTCCCCTGCTCGCCTAGAAGGATGGTGAATGAACAAGGGATGTTGCTCATCGATAGTGGTTCCGAAATCGAGAAAGTCCTTGCATGCTGCTCTTCTAGAAGGCCGGTGAAAAACGGCTTTCACGCGCAAATCAGTGGCATTTCGCCAAAAAAGAAGGTTGCTTTCGCAGGGTTTTTCTAATTGGGAAAAACTGGAAATAGCGGTATTTTGCACTAAATCACCAGCCTCCTAGGCATTTGCATTTCTCTGAAAAGTATTGTATATATGTGGATAGGCAAACCGCAAGGGAGGCAAAAGCTTGGCGATGGACGAACAAACGTTGTTGGAGCAGTTGCGGAAAAATCCGCCGAAGCTGGTCGGAGGATATAAAAAACAAGGATGGGCGATCAAAGTGTTGGAGAGAATCGCCAATCCGGATGTGGAAGACGAAGGGGACGGTCGGGTGACGGCCAAAGCGGTGCTGCGGGCGCAAGACGGCACGTATTACCCGGCTTTTTTGACAATTGACCTCCATCAACAAGGAAGAGTCGTCGGCGTCTATTTTATCGCCGAAAACAAGGAACAGTTCGATTTGATTCCGTTCGAATGGGCGAAAGAGTTTCTTGGAAAGCCAGAACAGGCCATCATTCCGTTTCGCTACCGGACGCTAAGCAAAATCGACGGCGACAAACAGCAAACCCATTGGCCGGACTTTCGTTGATCAAGGCTGGCTCTGACAGTCAAAAAGGTGGCTGAAGAGTCGGCCTTATTTCACGCTTTGAAGGGCTTACGTTCGATTTTTTTCAGAACATATTTTCATTTTGTGTCTTTTCCAGTAAAATTGAAATACATGTTTTATATTTTTGTAGATAGCAGGTGAAAGTGTGAGGAGAAAACGGAGAAAAGCATTTTCCATCATCGGATGGCTGGCGGTGTTTTGGTTGTCGTTTTCGCTGTTGACTGTTCAGGCGGAAGCGGCCTCGTTCCCGAATGTGGAGAGGCTTGAACAGCATGCCGCCCAGCTTGAGCGGGCGATGAAAGCCAATCAATGGTCCAAGCCGTACCGTCTCTTGAACCAAGTCAAACGCGATTATGAGGCGGCAAAAAAAGAAGTGGCGCGCGTGCGTCCGCAAACGGCAAGGGCGCAGTTGGAAAAACGGATCGCGGCCGGAGAACAGACGATGAAAAAGGCTTCTGCCTATATCAGCGCTGTCGAAAGCGGGGAGCGATTGCGCGCCTTGACGGCCAACGTCGACCGGGCGCTGCGGACGGGGGATGTGGATGTCGTGTATGATTCCTATGCCCCGTTGCAATACCAAATTCGCAAAACAGCGATTCTCATCGGCCGTGTTCCGGGAGTGTCGCTGCGCGAAAAGATGGAAGGATGGTTTCAACGCCCGGCTTTGGCTGTCAAGCAGCGTGCGTATGATCCCATCAATATTATGCAAGCCATGGACAAGCTGCTTGATGCGTATGATGAAGGGGATATCGCGCGGGCGGAGCGGTTGCTGTCGCTTTGCGACCGGTGGCTGCCAAATGTGGTGGATGCGGCGACGCGCAAGCAGCTGGCGGTGTATATCGATGATTTTAAAGCGCCGGTTGTCTTAGATGTCGATATCGAATAAACTGGCGCATGTCGGGAGAGGAGAGACGGATATGAAGGTGATTCAGCGATGGGCGGCGGCTCTTATGTTGCTTGCGGCTTCATTTTCGGTTTGGAGTCCGCCGGCGGAGGCGGCGGCGGCTTCGGCGTCAACGAAGGTGCTCGAAGAAGTGCGGAAAATTGTCCGCCAGTATTATGTGGAACCAGTGAGCGATCAAGTGCTGAAGGCGAGCACCCCGCAAGATATTGTCAAACAGCTTGACCCGTATTCTGCCTATATGACAAAGGAAGAATACGAGGAATTTTTGAAGTGGATTGATATGGAGTCTGTCGGCATCGGCGTGATGATTGAGGAAGATGAGAACGGCGTCCACATCATGTCTGTCTTGGACAATGGGCCAGCCGCCCGCGCCGGACTGCAGCCGGGCGATGTGATTCAGGCTGTTGACGGGCAGCCGGTAACGAATGAGACAATGGAAAAAGTATTGAGCTTGATCGCAGGGGAAGAAGGAACGACGGTGGCCGTAACCGTTTGGCGGCCGTCGACCGAGGAAACCGTCAGCGTCACCATCAAGCGGGAAAAAATCGACTGGCCGAACGTGGAGTTCAAACGGCTGGCAGGGAATATCGGCTATATTCAGCTATATAGTTTTGATGAGACAGCGCCTGGCGAGATCGAACGCGCCATTCGCTCGTTAAGCGGGGTGAAAGGGTGGATTTTTGACCTCCGCGACAATCCGGGGGGATATGTGGAAACGGCGCAGCAAATCGCCGGCTTTTTCCCGAATGTGAAACAGGCGTTTCAGTTGCGCGACCGTTCGAATCACCCAGAAGTGTATGCCGCTGTCAAACAGCCGGTGCAAATGGCGGGTCCGATCCGGCTGCTTGTCAACGCGTCGAGCGCGAGTGCGTCGGAAATGTTGGCGGCGGCGGTGAAGGAGCAAAAGGCGGCCGTTTTGTATGGGCAACGGACGTTTGGCAAAGGATCGATGCAGGAAATGTTTGAGCTGTCGGACGGCAGCATGTTGAAGTTGACCGTCGCCCACTTTTTCTCGCCAAAAGGGACGCCGATTCATCACGTTGGGGTGAAGCCGGATGTGCCGACGGTTGTTGGGAAAGAGCTGTATGCCGCTCACCGCGATTTGCTGATTGGGCAGCTGAAAGGGTATCAGTCGCTCGGCAAGCTGCGCAATGCGCCGGTCGATAAGACGTTTGTCGTCCGCTTCTCTCGTCCGCTCGCCAATACCGCGGTAAGCGGAGTAAAATTGTATCAATTAGGCGGACAGGAAGTAGCGGTGACGGCGCAAATCCGCCGGGGGACGGAGCTTTTGATCAAACCGGCAGCGAAGCTGGCCAAAGGGCAGAGCTATTTATTGGTCATTCCGCCGGTGTTGAAAAGCAAAGACGGCGTGGCGATGAAAAAAGGTGCTTACATGGAGATTCAAACCGCTGCTTCTGCGAAATAAGGCTCTCCCGTCGAGATGGGTTGGATAGCCGTCGTTCTTGATGATGCAATGTTCGGCTGTTGCGTCTAAGGCTCAACGGACAACGGGAGCGCGGTCGTTTTGAACGGAACGATGCAAAGAAAGCTGGCCTCCATCGGTCGTTTGGCGACCATGGGGGCCAGCTTTTTGCCGGTTACTCCTCGCTTGATTGCGTTTCTTGCTTTTCGCTCTGTGCCGGGGAGGATGGGATCGTCACCTTCCAGGACGTCCAATCCGGTTCTGCTTTGCGCAGCAATTCCGGTGGGAAGAGGAACGTCCATGGTTTGCTGGTGTGGGCTTTCACTTCCAGATGGCACGGAAATAATCCGCGGGCGACGATATCGCCAGCATAATCCCGCACTTCAAGCGGGATTTGTTCAAAATGGATATGTTTGTCGCTGCCGTTGCGAATGAGCAACGTGACGCCTAGTTCACCGGAAGGCAGCTGTTTCGCTTCAATGCCCATGAAGTTCACCTCTCCGGGAGCGGGAGGCGGAACCGAGTCAACGAGGGCTTGCAGATGTTGGCGCTGCTTGGCCGACAGCGTCTGCTCCCAGCTTTCCTCTAGGTCGAGCCGATGCCGCGGTGTCAGTTCAAAGGCGATCTTCCATCCATCTTGAGGCAACTGATCGACGAGCTTGTCCTCGGCGGCGAACAAAAACCGCCACGGGCGGGCCGTCATCGGCGGCAGTTCGCCGAAAGGGCTCATATCAAACTCTTTGCGGGCGATCGCCGTGCCCTCCTCGTCAAGCAGCAACAGGCGGATTCGTTCAAAGCGAACCGGCTTCGGCAGCGTGTTGCGCAAAATGGCGACAGCGACAAACCCATCGTTGTATTCGACCAGCTTGACGCCGGAAATGGAAATTTGGTTTGGCTGAAGCGGCGGCAGCTGTTCGTGGTAAAAGCGATAGACGTACGTTTCCTCTGGAGACAGCTGCCAGTCCGGATGAAACGACAGCGTCGTTTTCGTTCCGCCCTCCGGCTGTTCGACATGCTGCGCCGGCAGCTCGGCCTCCGGTTGTGTGCGTTGTTTTCGTCGGAAAATCATAGGGAACCTCCTTTACGAGGCGGCGTGCTGCGCCGCGGTTATGGTTCGTTCGCGGCGACGGCCGCTTCGTCATCGATGACAAACTGGCTTTTCAAATAGTTCATGGCTGTGGTGCAAATGCCGGCGTCGATCGCTTGCTGCAGCGCGACGAATTCGCGGTAGGCGTCCATTTCAAAGGCGCGGTACGGATCCTCTTGGCCGTAGCTGCGCAAATGAATCCCCTCTTTTAATACATTCAGTTGATTTAAGTGGCGAATCCAGTGGGCGTCGATGGTTTCAACCATCAAATGCTTAAGCCGCATCGTTTGTTCTTCGTCGCACGGAAGATCGGCGAGCGCCGCTTCAAGCGATTGGTATTCGTCCCAAACAAGTTGGGCGATTTCTTCTTTTTGCTTATGGCGAAGATCATCAATCGGATAGGCAAACCGGAAAAAGGCACGGCGCAGCTCGTTGTGCAGTCCTTCGATGTTCCACTCTTCAAAAAAGACGTTTTCCGGACAATAACGGTCGATCGTTTGCGTGATATAACGCTGAATGTGCCGAAGGAGCTCGGACAGCACCTCTGCTTGCTTCAGCGCCAAGACGCGATCGCGCATATGGTAGATGACTTTGCTTTGTTGGTCGATCACGGTGTCCAATTTCAATAAATGCAATCGCGCCGAATAATGGGCGTTTTCGATCGTTGTTTGCACTTTTTGGACGAACTTGATCGGGTCGGGCGACACGATGAGCCCGGTTTCATCCGTCTTGACTTTGCTTCGCCATTTTTCCAGCTCCTCTTGATCGTACAGCTGAAATAAATCATCCTCCAGCGAAATGATAAACTGGGAAGACCCCGGATCCCCTTGGCGTCCTGCCCGGCCGCGCAGCTGCATATCAATGCGATGGCTTTCATGCCGCTCTGTGCCGATGATGTGCAGCCCGCCAAGTTCCTTGACGCCTTCTCCAAGCAAAATGTCGGTCCCGCGCCCGGCCATATTGGTCGCGATCATCACTTGCCCTTTTTGCCCGGCGGTCGCGATGATGCGCGCTTCTTCTTCCTCCGTTTTGGCATTGAGCAGGTGGTGAGGGATGCCTGCTTTCGAAAACGCCGCTGACAACCGTTCCGACTGTGCGACCGATGTCGTGCCGATGAGAACGGGACGGCCGATGGCATTCATTTTTTTCACTTCGTCGATAATTTTCCGTACTTTCGCCTCGTACGTCTGGTAGACGAGGTCGTCCCAGTCGGTGCGGCGGGATGGCCGGTTTGTCGGAATCGTAATAACGCGCAGCCGGTACGTTTGCCAAAATTCTTCTTTCGACGGCGTAGCGCTGCCGGTCATCCCGGCTAGCTTCTCATACATGCGAAAATAGTTTTGGATCGTAATCGTTGCTTGGATGTCGTTTTCTTCGGTGATTTCCACACCTTCTTTCGCTTCAATGGCTTGATGCAGGCCGTCGCTGAACGAGCGTCCTTCCATCACCCGGCCGGTGAACGGGTCAACGATCATCACTTTGCCGTTTTTGACGATGTAATCGACATCCCGCCGCATGATAAACCAAGCGCGCAGCGACTGCATCGCATGATGGAGCAGCACGTGATGCTCCCAGTCGTATAGATTGTCGATGCCAAACGCCCGCTCGATTTTTTGCGCCCCTTCTTCGGTGAGGAAAATTTGTTTCGTCTCCAAAGACCGTTCATACTCTTTTCCTTCTTCGAAGGTGCGGACGATGCGCGCCATAATCGGGAACAATTCGGCTCCGATTCCCGATTTATTGGCGATAATGAGCGGGGTGCGCGCTTCGTCGATTAAAATGCTGTCGATTTCATCGATGATGGCGTAATACAGCGGGCGCTGCACTTTATCTTCGAGGCGGTACACCATGTTGTCGCGCAAATAATCAAAGCCGAACTCGGTGCCGGTGCCGTACGTGATATCGGCCGCGTACGCTTCTTTTTTCTCGCTGGCCGTCATTTGCGACACATTCAGGCCGACGGTTAAGCCGAGAAAGCGGAACACACGGCCCATTTGTTCGCAGTCCCGGCGCGCCAAATATTCGTTGGCCGTAATAATGTGGACGCCTTTTCCAAGGAGGGCGTGCAAGTAGCTTGGCAAAGTGGCCGCCAACGTCTTTCCTTCCCCGGTCTGCATTTCGGCGATGTTTCCTTCATGCATCGCCAATCCGCCCATCAGTTGCACGTCGTAATGGCGCAGACCGAGCACGCGCCGCGCCGCCTCCCGGACGACGGCAAACGCCTCGGTTTTGATGTCATCGAGCGTCTCGCCGCGTTCGAGCCGTTCTTTGAAGACAACCGTTTTTTGGCGCAGTTGTTCATCGCTCAGCGAAGAAATGGTTGGTTCCCATTCATTGATTTGCGCCGCCAGCTTGGCAAGACGCTGCACGTCTCGCGCGCTTTCGTCAAATAGTTGCTTTACTTTTGCAAACATATGTCCATTCCTCTCCTAGACAGGCATGATTCACACCAAGTGCTCTAAAACCTAATTATAGCACAAGATGTTTCCTGTGGAGGGAGGATGTAAAATGTGGAATCGTTCGCCGGATTGGCGCTCGAGCTTCTCGCGGCAAGGGAAAAAGAAATTTTCCATCCTTGGGGACAAAAAAGGGGTGTAAAAAAAGATTGATTTACTCATCGTATATGGTAACATAAAGATGATGTGTGTTTCCGCGATTTTATAAGGCCAAGGTGATTGCATATGAATATGGAAGCATTTGCCGCATGTTTGGCTTCGTTTATCACAGTATTGGTCATCACCCCGTTCGTGATCAAACTCGCGGTCAAAATTGGCGCGGTCGATCGGCCGAACGGGAGAAAAGTGCATACAAAAGTCATGCCAAGGCTTGGCGGATTGGCCATTTTTATCGGTGTCGCCGTCGGCTATTTTGTCGGCGGGGTGTATAAAGAGCAAGTGACGGGGATGACGGTCGGCGCCATCATCATCGTGCTCGTCGGGATGCTCGACGATTTGTACGAGCTGTCGCCAAAAGTGAAGCTGGCCGGCCAGCTGCTGGCGGCGTTCGTCGTTGTTGCTTCCGGGCTGAAGGTCGATCTTTTGACCGTTCCGTTTGTCGGCACGTTTGAGTTGGGGCTGTGGAGCTACCCGATCACGATATTTTGGATTATCGCGATTACGAACGCCATCAACTTGATCGACGGGTTGGACGGATTGTCCGCAGGCATTTCCGCCATTGGAATTGCGGCCATTGCCGTCATGGCGGGCATGGCGGGCAAAATGCTCATTTTCACGCTCTGCTTGATCATCTTGGGCAGCGTCATCGCGTTCTTGTTTTACAACTTCCACCCGGCGAAAATTTTCATGGGGGATACCGGCGCGTTGTTTTTAGGATATGCGATTTCCGTCCTGTCGGTGCTAGGGCTTTACAAAAGCGTGACGCTCTTCAGCTTCGTCGTTCCGGTGATCATTTTGGGTGTGCCGATTTTCGATACGACATTTGCCATTATTCGCCGCATTGTGAATAAAAGGCCGATCTCGGCGCCGGATAAGTCGCATCTTCATCATCGGCTGCTGGCCCTTGGCTTTTCGCATCGCAACACGGTCTTGCTCATTTATGCGTTTGGCTTGATGTTTGCCATCAGCGCGATTTTGTTCTCCGCCTCGACGTTATGGCAGTCCATTCTCATCGTCTTTGCCTTGATCGTCTTCGGGGAACTGCTGGCTGAACTGATCGGCTTGGTCAATGATCAGTACAAGCCGTTTATGACCTTTATTCGCAAGCTGCTTCGGGGAAGCCGAAAAGTATACGGAAATGACCGATAAATAGCAAATGGGCCGTTTGTGTCATGAAAGGGACAAACGGCTTTTTTCAGGAATGACCCGTCTTTGGAAAATTATACCCTTCTTTTTCGTTGTTTATGCAGCTTCTGCCGTTCCTTCGCTGATTTTTTTGCGGCAAGGCCAAGATTGCCACAAAACTGTCATTATATATTGACGCCGCAAATGTGATAAACTAAACATGTTTATTCTACATATTTTTTGGATTTGGAGGAACTTGCGATGAACGTGCCAATGTTGGATTTAAGCGAACAGTATGAACAATTGAAGCCGGAGATCATGCGCGTATTGGATGAAGTGATGCGCTCCTCTCGCTTTATTTTAGGAGATTATGTCAAAAAGCTAGAAGCAGATATTGCTGCCTACAGCCGGGCGAAACACGGAATCGGCTGCGGCAACGGAAGCGATGCGATACATATTGCTTTGCAAGCGGCCGGCGTCGGGCCGGGCGATGAAGTCATCACAACGGCGTTCACCTTTTTCGCGACGGCAGGATCGATTGCGCGGGCCGGCGCCAAACCGGTGTTTGTCGATATCGATCCGGTGACGTTCAACATCGATCCAGCGCAAGTTGAAGCGGCGGTGACGGAGAAGACGAAAGCCATCATCCCGGTGCATTTGTACGGGCAAATGGCGGATATGGAGGCGATTGCCGCGATTGCCAAGCGGCATGGATTGGTTGTCATTGAGGACGCCGCCCAGGCGATCGGCGCGAAATACAACGGGAAATGCGTTGGCGAGCTTGGGACGGCGGCGACGTACAGTTTCTTCCCGACGAAAAACTTGGGCGCCTACGGGGATGGCGGCATGATCATTACGAATGATGACGAACTGGCCGAAAAATGCCGGGTCATCCGCGTTCATGGCAGCAAGCCGAAATATTACCATCATGTACTTGGCTACAACAGCCGCCTCGATGAGATGCAAGCGGCGATTTTAAGCGTCAAATTCCCGCATCTGGATCGGTGGACGGAACAGCGGCGCAAGCATGCGGCGACGTATACGCGCCTGCTCGAGGAGGCGGTCGGCGACCTTGTTGTGACGCCGAAAGAAGTCGACGGGCGCTATCATGTGTTCCATCAATACACGATTCGAGCGCCGAAGCGCGACGAGCTGCAAGCGTTTTTGAAAGAACAGGGGATCGCGACGATGGTGTACTATCCGCTGCCGCTGCATTTGCAGCCGGTGTTTGCTTCGCTCGGGTATAAGGAAGGGCAGCTGCCGGAGGCGGAAAAAGCGGCGAAAGAAGCGCTGTCGCTGCCGATGTTCCCAGAGCTGAAAGAGGAGCAGCAACAGTACGTTGTCGAGAAAATCGCGGAATTTTACCGTCATTTCGCTTGATCGTCCAGCCGGCCAAAGGAAATGTCACTTGCGCACAGCAATGGCGTTTTCTTTGGCGTTGGATCATTTGTTTTGTTCACAACACTTTGTTATTTTATGATAAGGGATGGTGGCCGGATTGACGGCGGAAAAACGACCGTTTGTGCTGTACGAATATTTGCGCTTTTTTTGGCAGCGAAAATGGTGGTTTCTTGTCGTTCCGCTTGCGACGATCGTGTTGACCGTCATCGCAGGGCGGCTTTTGCTGCAGGGGGAGAAGTATACGGGGAAAGCTGTCATATTTACGGGATCAATTGACGTAAAAGAGTTGACGGATCCGAAAAATATAGAAGCGAAGTTTCCAGATGTGAAAAACTTGGATGTCGTCGTTCCTGAAGAACAGTACGTGCAAATCACGGTCAAAGGCGACAATGAACAAGACGTGAGTCGAGAATTGAAGCTTGTTGTGTCGGAATACAGCCAGGGGCTCAAGCGCCATTCGCAAGAGCGGATTGATGTCACCACGAAATACTTGCATGCGCTGGAAGAACGGGAGCGCGCCTTGCAGCAAAAAGTCGATTATTATAGCGAACAAATACAGTCGGGCCGCTTGAATCCGGAACAGCTCCATGACATCAGCGACTTGTTGGTTGAGTCGGAAAACAATTTGACTGAAGTGATGGAGCGTGTCAATCGCATCCGCGGCAATCTTGTCTTTTACGAAAAACCGGCCGTGTTGTCGGAAACGGTGGCGAAATCGAAAACGTATACGGGGCAGCTGATGGCCGTCGGCCTTGTCCTCGGCCTGTTTTTGACGATCGTTTGGCTCGTGCTTTGGAAGTATATATTGGACGCGAGGAGGTACTATTCTTCATGATCCGTTTTGCCATTGTCGGCATGGGGCATATCGCCAAAAAACATATCGATGCCATTGAAAAGGCGGACGGCGCCGAGCTGGCGGCAGTGTGCGACACGAATCCGGAACGTTTGCGCGACGTGTCGGACGTTCCTGTTTACACTGATATGGAGACGATGTTGAAGGAGAACGAACAGATCGATGTCGTCAACATTTGTGTTCCGTCTGGATTGCACGCGCGGCTGGCCAAGCTGGCGGCCCGCTATCGCCGTCATATCATTGTGGAAAAGCCGATGGCGCTCCGTGTGAGCGACGCCGAAGAGATGATCCGCGCGGCGAAAGAATACGACGTGAAGCTCGCGGTCGTTCATCCGAACCGCTTTCGTCCGGCTATTCGGAAGCTGAAAGAGGCGATGGAGCGCGGGATGTTCGGAAAACTGAGCCATGCGAACGCCACGGTGCGCTGGAATCGAAATCAAGCCTATTATGACCAGGCGGCGTGGCGGGGGACGAAAGAGTTTGACGGCGGCGTCCTGATGAATCAAGCCATTCACAATTTGGATTTGCTGCTTTGGCTGATGGGGCCGGTCAAGGCGGTGCAAGCGATGGCGGCGACAAGGCTGCGCAAGATTGAGACGGAAGACGTCGCGGCGGCGGTCGTCGAGTTTGAAAGCGGGGCGCTTGGCGTCATTGAGGCAGCGACGACGATTTATCCGCAAAACTTGGAGGAATCGATCGCCATTTTCGGCGAAACGGCATCAGTGAAAATCGGCGGCCGGACGGCCAACTTTATCGAAACGTGGGAAGCGGAAGGCGTCAGCGAGGAAGAACGGGCAAAGCTCATCGATGAGATCAACGCCGACCCGTTTGGCAAGCCGGGGCACCAATGGATCATTGAAGATATGGTGCAAGCGATTCGCGAAGACCGCGAGCCGATCGTCACGGGTTTGGACGGATTGGCTCCTGTTCGGCTGATCGAAGCGATTTTGCGTTCGGCGGAAACGGGGACAAGAGTGCAACTATCTGAGTAGAAAGGAATGAGAGGAATGAACTACGCGGAACGGCTGTTGCAAAAATTTGAGAAACGCGACGCGGTCATCGGCGTGGTCGGGCTTGGCTACGTCGGGTTGCCGCTGGCAGTCGAAAAAGCAAAAGCAGGGTTTCATGTCATTGGCTTTGACATCCAACAAAGCCGCGTCGATCAAGTGAACAATGGGATCAACTACATCGGCGATGTCGTCGATGAAGATTTGCATGAGATGGTCAAACAAGGGCGGCTTGTGGCGACGACCGATTACGCCCGGATCGCGGAAGTCGATGCCGTGGCGATCGCGGTGCCGACCCCGCTCGATGAGCATCATCAGCCGGATACGTCCTACGTCGAAAACTCGGCGAAGGAAATCGCTAAATACGCCCATGAAGGGATGCTTGTCGTGTTGGAATCGACCACCTATCCAGGCACGACGGAAGAAATCGTGAAACCGGCGCTGGAGAAAAAGGGGCTCGTCGTCGGGGAAACGGTGTTCGTTGCCTATTCGCCGGAGCGGGTTGACCCGGGCAACAAGCAGTTTAAGACGAAAAATACGCCGAAAGTCGTCGGCGGCGTGACAAAGACGTGCACGAAAGTGGCAGCGGCCATGTATCGAGCTGTGCTTGAAGGCGATGTCCACGAAGTGTCGAGTCCGGCGGTGGCGGAAATGGAGAAAATTTTTGAAAATACGTTCCGCCATATCAACATTGCGTTGGCGAACGAAATGGCCATTTTGTGCGAACGAATGGGCATTGATGTCTGGGAAGTCATCGATGCAGCGAAAACGAAGCCGTACGGATTTATGGCGTTTTATCCGGGGCCGGGGCTTGGCGGCCATTGCATTCCAATCGACCCGTTTTATTTGACATGGAAGGCGCGCGAATACAACTACCATACGCGCTTGATCGAGCTGGCCGGAGAAATCAACAACGCCATGCCGGAATATGTCGTCAACCGCGCGATGCTCATTTTAAACGAAGAAGGCAAGGCGCTGTGCGGTTCGAAAGTGACGGTGCTCGGCGTCGCCTACAAAAAAGACATTGATGATGTGCGCGAATCGCCAGTGTTGAAAATCGTCGAGCTGCTCGAGCAATACGGAGCGGAATTTGCGGTCGTCGACCCGTATGTTCCGTCGTTCCGGGCGTGCAACCGGGTGATTGAGACGGTCGAGCTGACGCCGGAACTGCTTGCACAGTCAGATCTTGTCTTGATTACGACGGATCATTCCAACATCGACTATGAAATGGTCGCTCGTCACAGCCGGGTCGTGTTTGACACACGCAATGCTATGAAAGATGTGTCGAAACCGGCCAAATACGTCAAATTGTAAGCGAAGGAGACGAAACCATGAACGTTGTCGATCCCTCTGTTGTTTGCGGTGAACGTGTCGAAATCGGCCATTTCACGGTCATCGAGGCGAATGTCAAAATCGGAAACGACGTTAAAATCGGACATCGCGTCACGATTCACGAAGGAACCGTCGTCGGCGACGGCGTGACGATCGCCGACGGAGCGGTGCTCGGCAAACCGCCGAAGCCGGCGAAAACGAGCACCGTCAAGCTGTCGGGCGAGCTGCCGCCGCTTGTCATCGGCGACCATTGCACGATCGGCGCCAACGCTGTCATCTATCGAGGAGCAGTGATCGGCGCCTACACATTGATCGCTGATTTGGCGAGCGTGCGCGAAAACGTGCACATCGGCCAATATGTGATCGTCGGGCGCGGGGTGTGCGTCGAAAACCACGTCCAAATCGGCGATCGGACGAAAATCCAGTCGAACTCCTACATCACGGCCTACACGACGCTCGAAGACCATGTGTTCATCGCCCCGTGCGTCACGACGACCAATGACAACTACATGGGGCGGACGGAAGAACGGTTCGCCAAAATCAAAGGGGCGACCGTCAAGCGCGGGGCGCGCGTCGGAGGCGGAGCGATTTTGCTGCCGGGCGTGACGGTGGCGGAAGAGACGTTTGTCGCCGCTGGGGCGCTCGTCACAAAAGATACGGAACCGAGGACGGTCGTGAAAGGATTCCCGGCGCGCTTCAGCAAAATGGTCGACGAGCGGGAGTTGTTATAAATTGTTCTCGGCATTCAAGCGTTTAGGAGCGGACTCGCTCCTTTACGCGTTTATGAACGTCGGCACGAAGCTGATTGCCTTTTTGATGTTGCCGATTTATACAAGCTATTTGTCCAAGGCGCAGTACGGGGCGGTCTACTTGATCGACCAATGGACGTCGATGCTGACATTTCTCGTCATTTTCGGTACGGATTCGGCGCTCTCTTTTTACTATTACGACACGGACGACAAAGAGAAGCGCCTTTTGTATGTGCGCAACGTCATGTACTTCCGGCTGTTTGTCGTCGCCATCTTATTTTTGGCTGTCGTTTTGGCCGGTCCGTGGATCGCAGGCGCGCTGTTTCAAGAACCTCGCTATGTCGATTTGCTGTACATCAGTATCGCGACGTTGCTGCTCGATACGATTTTCGTCATGGCGACGACGGTGCTGCGGTTTGAATTTCAGACGAAAAAAGTCGTGATTTGGACGCTCGTGAAAATGCTGCTTGTCGCTGTGCTGTCGTATGCGGCGCTCCGGTGGTTCGCGGCGACGCCGGAAGGGCTGCTCATCGGCCGGCTCGTGAGCAGCGCGCTCGTGTTTTTGTTGATGCTGCATTTGACCGTAAAGTATATGGTGTGGCGCGTGCGCTTTGACGTGTTAAAGGAGCTGCTTGCCTACGCCGCCCCGCTCGTGCCGACTTCGCTCGCCTTTTGGGTGATCGCCAACGTCAGCACGTTTTTCATCCAACGGTTTGCGTCGTTGGAGGAAGTCGGGGTGTTTGGGGTTGCCTTGCGTCTCGCGACCGTGATCACGCTCATCACGAGCGGCGTGCAGATGGCGTGGCGTCCGTATTCGATGTCGATGAAAGACCGGCCGGAAAGCCGTGCGCTGTTTGCGAAAGTGTATATGGCGCTTTTGCTCATTGGAGCGTTTGGGCTGCTTTTGATCGCCACGGCGAGCCCGTGGCTTGTGGAAACCTTTTTCAAACCGGAATATCGCGATGCAGCGTCCTATATCCCGTTTTTATCGGCCGTCACGTTTTTGAACTTTTATTATCTGATTGTTTCCACCGGCTTGTTTTTGACAAAGGAAACCGGCTATATTTCACGGGTGTTCACGCTAGCGGCGCTTCTTCATCTTGCGTTGAACGCCGTGTTGGTGCCGCTTTGGCTCAGCTGGGGGGCGGTCGCGGCCAGCCTCATTACGTATATTGTCGCTGTGGCTTTCATTTTTCGCAAAAGCCAGCAAGTGTATCCTGTGCCAGTGTCATGGAAAAAGATGGCTTTGGTTTTGGTCGGCACATTGCTCGCCCTCATCGTCATCGTCTACGTTCAGCAGGCGTCGCTTGCTGACGGCTGGGTGCTCGCTGGTTGGGGCTTGTTTGCCGCCACGCTCTTTGCCAGCCGGGTTGATCGTGATTTGCGCCGTCCGGTGCGCACGATCGAGGATGAAAATGCGCAAAATACTTGATAACCGCTCATCTGATCTAGGAGGTGTTTCGGATGAAAATCGCCACCGTGTTAGGCGCCAGACCGCAGTTTATCAAGGCTGCCCCCGTCTCGCGCGTCTTGCGAAAACAATATACCGAAGTGCTGATCCATACCGGGCAGCACTATGACCCGAATATGTCGGCCATTTTTTTTGAGGAGTTGAATATTCCGACGCCTGACTACTATCTTGGGGTGGGTTCAGGCAGCCATGGAAAGCAAACGGGCGAAATGCTGATGAAAATTGAAGAAATTGTCATGCAAGAAAAACCGGATTATGTGCTCGTCTATGGCGATACGAACTCGACGCTCGCCGGCGCGTTGGTCGCTTCGAAGTTGCACATTCCGGTCATCCACGTCGAAGCCGGGCTGCGCAGCTTCAACAAGCAGATGCCGGAAGAAATCAACCGCATCATGACCGATCATGTCTCCGAGCTCTTATTTTGTCCAACGGAGACGGCCGTGGAAAATTTACGAAAAGAAAATATTACGCGAAACGTCTGGAATGTCGGCGACGTCATGTATGACGCCATTTTGTACAACAAGGAGCTCGCACAGCGCCAATCGACGATTTTGGCTGATTTGTCGCTGGCGGAACAATCCTACTACTTGATTACCATTCACCGAGCAGAAAATACCGATGACCCCGACAAATTGAAAGCCATTTTGGCTGCTTTTGCGGACATCGACGGGACGAAAGTGTGGCCGATTCATCCGCGGACGCGGCATAAGCTTGAAGAGTACGGCTTGGACGCTTCGGCGATTCCAGGGCTTCGGCTGATCGATCCGGTCGGTTATTTGGACATGCTTCGGCTAGAGAGCGGCGCGAAAAAAATCATCACCGATTCAGGCGGCGTGCAAAAGGAGGCGTATTTCTTGCGCGTGCCTTGCGTGACGGTGCGCGAACAAACCGAATGGGTGGAAACGCTCAAAGGCGGGGCGAACATCTTAACCGGCACGGACCGCGAGAAGATCGTCGCGGCGGTCCACAAGGAAGTCGCCCCTGTTTATGCGGACGTCTTTGGCGATGGGCATGCGGCGGAGAAAATCGTGGCGGCGATCGGACAGCGATAAGGGTGCGTCGGCATGTTGGACGTGTTGATCTGGTTGATTGTTCTTGTCGCCTCCACCTTGATGTTTCGCTATGCAGCGGGGACGCTTTCATGGAAGGCACCGAATCTCGTGTCGATTGTGTACTATTACTCGTTCCTTCTGTCGAGCTTCATCGGCGCGCTGCTGATCGCATTGGGAATGGATGATTACTACATGATTCGCAAGTTGTTTCGGCCCGAGGAATACCGGCAGATCGGGTTTTTCGTCGTCAGCTTCGTTATGATCGTGTTCCCGCTGTCGATGGTGGTCGTTTCAAGGCTGTGCGGATTTGAAGCCAGGCAGGAGTTTCGCGCCTATTTGCAAAAGCCGCTTTCCCCGTTGGCCGGAGCGACGGGCAGCCAAGTGTTTTATGCGTTTTTGGCGCTGTCGCTGCTCAGTTTTGCCGCCATTGCGTATATGATTTGGAAAACGCCGACGATTCCGGTGTTTGCGCTCTTGACAGGGACGGATGAGAGCTTGGCTGCGTTGCGCATTGAGGCGTCGCGCCATTTTGCCGGAAACGTGCTCGTTCGCAATATTTTTGCCATTACGCTCACGCCGCTTTTGTCGTTTATCGCTTATTTGTTTGCCGAGCTGACGCACGAGTGGCGGTGGAAGCTACTGTTTATCTGTCTGTTTGTCGGGGCGGTGTTCGTCAATGTGTATGATTTGGCCAAATCGCCGATTTTCTTTTATGTGATGATGTTTTTCCTCATTCGCATTTACATTGGAAAAACAAGGCTGTCGGCGGTGAAACTGGCGCTGTATGGGGGAGTGGGGGCGGCGGTGCTCGTCGGCATGTACATCGTCATTCAAGGGGTGCAAGATGCCACGACCTTTTTGTCTTACAACAAGGGCCCGATCGGCCGCATGATTTTGGCGCAAATCGCGCCGACGTTTCTTCATTTGAATTTGTTCGGCGAAGCGCTGCCATTTCTTTATGGAAAAAGCTTGCCCTCGATTTTAACAGGGTTGTTTGACGTCGAGAACGTCCGCTCCGCCCGCCTCGTGATGGCGCACGTGTTCCCGGAGCGGATCGAGGATGGAACGGGAGGGGTGCTCAATACGCTCTTTGTCGCTGAGGCGTATGCGAACTTTGGCTACGTTGGAATCGTCATCGGCACGCTGTATGTCGGTGTCGTGACGCAGCTGTTGTACATTGGGTTTCTACGGCTGCCAAAAAATCCTTTGTTTTTAAGTTTGTTCGTTTATTTTTCCGTTAACATCCCCCGCACGCTCGTCGGTGGGTTCACCGATTTTTTGTTCAATCCGACCTGGGTGCTGATCGTGGCGTTGTTTGGCGGAATGGCGTTATGGCTGCGGGTGCAGGGGGATTTACGGGCATGGTTTGCAACGAAAAGGCGAATCACTGATGAGGGATGAATGATGAAAACCGTATTGATTTATTACCCGTTTTCACTCGCCGCGGAACGAAACAGCGGGTCAAAGCTGCGGCCGTATGAAATGCATCAGGCGTTTTTGCGTTGGGGAGCGAAAGAGGGAGTGGACGTTCTTCTGATCGCCGGCACGTCAGCCGAGCGGGAGAAGCAATTTCAAGAGCTCCGCAGCCAAGGCAAGCTCGATGATGTCTGGTTTTGCTATATGGAAAACCAGACGATTCCGCTTTGGCTCACTGACCCAGGACACCGGCCGCAACGTCCGTTCGTCGACCGGGACGTTCTCCGCTACTTGAAAGCCCGCAACGTTCCGATCGGCGTCTTTTACCGCGACGTCTATTGGAAGTTTCCTGATTTGTATCCGCTCCGTGGTTGGAAAAAAGCGGCCATGCAAATGATGTACCGTTGGGAAGAACGGTTTTACGAGCGGTACTGCGATGTCATCTTTTTGCCGAGCCTCGAAATGGGAACATATGTCGCGATCCGCCGCCCGATGGTTGATTTGCCGCCGGGTGGGAAGCAAAAGCCGTTTCAGCGGTTCGGGACGGCGAAACAGCCGCTGAATGCCATTTATGTTGGCGGCATCAACAATGCCGACTATGGGCTTTTGCTCCTGCTCGAGGCGATTCGCTTGGCAAACCGCCGCAAGCCGCTTGTTTCGCTCACCGTCGTCTGCCGAAAAGACGAGTACGAGCGGCAGCCGCTTGCGGTGAAAGAAGAGCTTGCCGCCTTGCAAGTGCGCGTCGAGCACGTCAGCGGCGAAGCGCTCGACCGTTTGTATGCGGAGATGGATTTCGCCTTCATCCCGCGGCGGCGGAGCGAGTACAATGATTTTTCCGTTCCCGTCAAGCTGGTTGACTATCTGTCGAGCGGCCTGCCGATTGTCGCCACCGCTTGCTCAGCGCAAAAGCGGCTGATTGAAGCGGATGGGTACGGCGTCATTTGCGACGACAACCCGTCGTCGATGGCAGAAGCGATCGCCAAGATGGCGGACATGCTCGAGGAGTGCCGCTTGCGCATTGAGCAGACGTTTATGGCGAAACATTCGTGGGAAGCGAGAGTGGAAAAGGTGAAAGAAACGTTGGTGGGGGGCCTCCGATGAAAGTCGCCTTATTGGCTCCAAGCAAATCGATCCATACGCATAAGTGGGCCCGCTTTTACCAAACGCAAGGCATTGATGTGAAAGTCGTGACGTTTAAAGACCATTACGGGCCGGAGCAAGCGAAAGAAGTCGAGACAGTCGTGCTGCCGAAATGGCTGCCGGGGAAGTTGTCGTATTTTTCCACTGTCTTTTCATTAAAGCGGCTGCTCGCTTCGTTTCGACCAGATATTTTGCACGCCCATTATGCCTCCAGCTACGGGTTGATCGGGGCGCTTGCGGGGTATCATCCGTTTTACGTCTCCGTCTGGGGGCGCGACGTGTATCAGTTTCCGAATGCCAATCGTTGGAACCGACGGATGCTTGAATATACATTCCAGCGTGCGGATGTCATTTGTTCGACAAGCCGTGTGATGGCGAAAGAAACCGGAAAGTATACGGACAAACCGATCGAAGTGACGCCGTTTGGTGTTGATGTCGCCCGCTTCAAACCGTTGCCGAAACAGCCGAAACGGACCGTGACGATCGGCACGGTGAAAGCTCTTTCCGACAAGTACGGGATCGCCGATTTGATTCGGGCGTTTGCCATTGTGCACGAGCGGCATCCGCAAACGGAGCTGTTGATCGTCGGCGACGGGCCGCAGCGGAGTGAATACGAGGAGCTGTGCGCCCGCCTCGGCATCCAATCCGTGACGACGTTTGCCGGCAAAGTTCCGAACGAACAAGTGCCGCTGTATATCAATCAAATGGATATTTTCGCCGTGCCTTCGACTGAAGACAGCGAAAGTTTTGGCGTTGCCGCCGTCGAGGCGATGGCGTGCGGCGTTCCCGTTGTCGTCTCCAACGTCGGCGGGCTGCCGGAAGTCGTCCGTGAGGGAACAACGGGGTTGATCGTGCCGAAAAACAGTCCGGAAAAGCTGGCGGAGGCGTTCGAACGGCTGCTGCTTGATGAGAGGCTGCGGCAACGAATGGGGGAAAACGGCGTCAACCATGTCCATGAACATTACGATTGGACGGAAAATGCGATGCGCATGATCCGATTGTATGAGCAAACGTTGAAAGGCGGTGGAGGGAGTCGATGAGGAACAAAGCCGTCATATCAGCCGCCGCGGTTGGTGCTCGTTTGTTGCCGAAAGCGGAGGCTAAGTCGCGAAGCCGGCGGCTTTCCGTTGGCAAGCTCATGATGACCGTCGGTTCGCGGCAACGATTATCCATCCAAGGACAGCGGGACGATGCCAGGGGGGCGTTTCCCCTTTTCCACGCCTCGTTTGCGCTCGCCTCTTGGCGCTCGAAATGGAACGTTCGTTTGCGATTTTTTGGGAAAGTGGTGTGGAGCGGGCCATGAGGATCATTTACCTATGCCAACACTTCCCGCCGGAAACAGGCGCACCGCAAATTCGTGTGTATGAGGTGAGCAAGGAGCTGATCAAACGGGGGCATCAAGTGGAAGTGCTCACGGCGTTCCCGCATCACCCGCACGGCGTCATCCCCAAGCCATACCGCGGCCTGTTTTATTTGTTCGAACAATGGGACGGCATTCCCGTTCATCGGACATGGATTTATCCGTCGCCAAAGGGGAGCTTTTGGAAACGGCTCGCTTCGTATTTTTCGTTTACGTTCAGCTCGTTTTATTCGCTGCTTGTGAAAGCGAAGCCGACGGATGTGATCATTTGCAATTCCCCGCCGTTGTTTTTAGGGATCACCGGGTACGTGGGCGCGAAGTTGAAACGGGCGAAGTTTGTCTTCAACGTCGCTGACATTTGGCCGGAATCGGCCGTTGAGCTCGGCATTTTGAAAAATCGGCTGTTCATCCGAATGGCGAGATGGCTCGAGCTGTTTTTATACCGGAAGGCTTGGAAAATCGCCGCCGCGACGGAAGGCATTCGCGATTATATGATTGAGCAAGGGAAGGCGCCCGAGGATGTCTTTTTATTGCCGAACGGCGTCAACACGGATGTGTTTCGCCCGCTGCCGAAAAACAAGAAGCTGCTTGCGGAATTAGGGCTCGAAGGAAAAGTGGTGTTTACGTACGCCGGAACGATGGGATACGCCCAAGGGCTCGATTCGGTGCTGCGGGCGGCGGCCATCGTCAAAGCAAAAGATGAACGGGCGCATTTCCTGTTTGTCGGCGACGGCCAAGAGCGAGAAAAGCTGATGGCGTTAAAAGAAGAGCTCGGCCTTGACAATGTGACGTTTTACGGATCCGTTCCGGTTGAGAAGATGCCGGAGATTTTCTCCATCACCGATTACAGCATCGTTTCGCTGCGCAACATCGATTTGTTTAAAGGGGCAAGGCCGTCGAAAATTTTCCCGGCGATCGCCACCGGAACCCCGGTGCTGTATTGCGGCGAAGGGGAGAGCGCTGAGATTTTAGAAACATATCATTGCGGAAAAATCGCTCCTCCAGAAAATCCTGAACAGATCGCTGCAGCGGTTCTCGAGTTGCTTTGCCTTCCGAGCGAGGAATACGAAAAGATGGCGGAAAATGGGCGCAAGTTGGCGGTGGAGCAATACTCATGGATTCGCATTGTCGACGATTTGCTTCACGCCCTTGGCGATGAAACAAAACGCGAATCCGTTTGGCCGACGGAACAATAAAAAAGAAAAGGGTGTCCCGCTCATAAGCAGGATGCCCTTTCCTTTATGTGAAAAGCGGCTATGTTTCCATTTGGAAAGATATTTTCCGACCGCGTCGGGAGTGTTGGAATGCGAGTGATGTTTTCCTTCACAATCGTCATGCTTTCACTCGAACGAGACTTCCGCCCCGCGGAAGTAATGCTCTAAAATTTGCTCCGCCGTCCATCCACGCTCGGCAAATGCTTTTGCTCCGTATTGGCTCATGCCGATCCGGTGCCCCCATCCTTTTCCAGTGACAGTGATCGAGCTAACCCCTGACGGCGAGGCGGAAAGCGGCACGATGCCATCCGTTGTTTGCACCTTGATTCCTTCGACGCCGGCGAGCGAAACGGTTCCGTTCCCTGTTTGGACGGAGTAAGATGACAAGGAAGAGGCGGCGATGTTGCCGCTGGCCGTTTGAATCGACACGAATGGACCGCTTTTTTGCACTTGAATGTCAAACCAGTTGGACGGCAAGATGCCGTAAAATTGATTGCCGTCTAGCGGGAACAGTTTGCGGATGGTCGTCTCATTGCCTTTCACCGTTTTTTCGCCTGCCGAGGTTTCAATCGTGACGGCACCCACTTCTCCGTTCGCGCCGGTTTTGGCGATCGAGACGTCGTATAAAACAACCGATGGATCGGTGAACCCGAACGAACGCAACAGCACAGCTGGGGAGAAGGTGAATGACCATCGGCTGTACGGCGATGATTCATACGGGTCATCGACGCTCGCCAAATATGGGTAGGCGGTTTGCGACGAGTTCCAGACGTCGCTTACATTGGCGGTTCTGCCGCCGCTTGTCGAGTGGTAATACGTTTCAATGATACTGCCATTATATTTCAGATACAATCCTCTTGTTGCATCCACTGCCGCGTTCGATCGTGGAGATTCTCCATCATATCCTTTATACGTCTGTGTGTTTGGATTGGTCGTCAAACTTGTTTTATGTTTATAGGCATAGTTTCGGGCTGCAATGGCTTGCGCCTTCAGCGCCTCAAGCGGCCAAGAGGCAGGCATCTCGCTCGGCACGACTCCTTTTAAATAATCTTCCATATCTAAAATATTGACAGCATACAAGGCGCTGTTTTGCAGGCGAATGTCGACGCTTCCCCGATACCGCGTTTGGTTCACCTTGACAAGGGACAACGGCGCCGCGCCGATTGTTTCTTGAATAGTAAATCCGGTGCTTGAAAAATCCGTCTTTCCATTGTACGTGACAAACACGGTCGAAGAGGAAGACCGAAATGTCAGATTTGTCTTGCTTGGCAACGGGGTAATCGTCAACGTCTCTTTATTGACGATTTGATAGTTTCCTTCGACGGCGACTGTCACCGATGTCCCTTTATATAAAAGGACTTGCACGGGATTGTTGTACGTTTTCACCCCAGCGGCGTTCGACGCGGAAGGAGAGACGATGAGCAAAAACAGGCCGACGGCCAACCACGCCAATTTTTTCACCGTCTACTTCACCTCACCAAATTCAGCGGCCATCCAACCCCGACGCCCATCAGACAGTTGCACGTTGTACCATTTCTCCCCTTTGCTGTTGGTAAACGGCTGAATATAGACCATCTCTGTCCCTTTTGGAACGGTCGCAATAATCGGATAAGAAGTCGTCGCTCCTTTTCGAATATTGACCGCGGCCGTGGCGATGACGTGCTTGGTGCTGTCGCTGCTGACGGCGGATGTCGAGACATCGCCGGAATAAATCCAACCTTTCAACGATGAGGAGAGGATGATGTTGTACCACAATCCTTGGGAAGTAAGGTGCGCCCCGACCACTTGCAGTGAAGCCCCTGCCTGTTTATAAGTGATGACGCGGTAGCTCGTTGACGCTCCGCTGCGGACGGCCGCATTGTTTTTCACTACATAGACGACAGAAGGCAAAGAAGGCGAAGCGGGTTTGCTAGCAAGTTGTTGTTGAAGTTGTTGAATTTGTTGTTGCTGGGCGGCCAGTTGTGCTTTCAGGTTGGCAATGTCGTTTTTCATCGGGTTGAGCTGGGAAGTCACCCAGTCGACGCTCGCTAACACGACTTCTTCCGATGCTTTCATCGCCGATGGCGTAAACAAGAGGGCGCCTGCCGTCATTCCGACCGCTAGGCTGGCAGCAACGGCCCATTTGGCTTTTCGTTTCATCATGTTCATCTCCCCCGTTTTTGGATATGGAAAGAAAGGAGAATAATAGCTTTCCTAAAAGGCCGGTGAAAAACAACGGATTCGCTCGGTTCATGAGGAATCGCAAGGAATGAAAACGCGATGCTGCCATGTTTCTCAGTTTGACGAACTCCGTCGTAAAGCTTTGCAATCCGTTGCATTACCGGCCTTCTCATGCTATTATTCTCCGAACGCGAACAAACTAGAATTGGCTGAAATACTCTTCCAGTCCTTCGCGAATGCCGACGGCCGCTTTTTGGCGGAACGCTTTCGTTTTGAGCAGCGCCTCTTCATTTGGATTGGAGATGAAGGCGAGCTCAACGAGAATGCTCGGCAGCTCGTTTTTCCGGTTGACGTAAAAGTCTTGCGTTTTATGGCCGCGGTCATATGTTCCGAGCTGTTGGACAAGATGTTTTTGCACGATGGCGGCCAACTGCTTGCTTTTTGGCCCATTGAAGTTGCTCGATACGTTGTAGTACGTTGTCGTTCCGCGAGATGTCCGCGAGTACGAGTCGGCGTGAATGCTGATAAAGGCGTCGTAGTCGGAACTGTTGGCGATCCATGTCCGTTCCGACAGCTCCAAAAAGATGTCGGTGCTTCGCGTCAATTTCACGATCGCTCCGGCCCGCTCCAATTCTTCTTTTAGCAATAAGGCGGTGTCGAGAGTAATATCTTTTTCCCGCGTGCCGCCAGGGCCGATCGCCCCGGTGTCGTGCGCCCCATGCCCTGCGTCAATGATGATTTTTTTGCCCTTGAGTCCGGTCTCGAGAATTTTCAGCGCCAATCGGTCGCTGTAATGGCGCAGGGTGAACGTGTACCCCGGTTCAAAGGTGATGAGCAGGCTGCTGCCGTTCCACTCCACCGTTTGGATGCCTGGAATGTCGGTCGACGGGACTTCAGCGTAGGAAAACGAGCCGGTGATTTTCAGACGATTGCCCGGCAACAACGAATAGGAGACGCGGAAATTAGAAGTTTTTTTCCACGTCAAATAGGCATCTTCGTTGATGGTCGAAAACGTCGGTTCAACGAGACTATTTAAGGCGACGGTAGAGGTGCTTGATTCCTCCACCCATCCGCGGACGCCATTGGATGTTTCGACATTCAGCCATCCATGATATTCGTAAAGGACAGCAAGCCGCTCATTCGCTGCCAACGCCTTCAACGATTGATAGTTCGAAGAGGCACCTCGGCGCAGCGGAGTGCCCGCCTGTTTGACGTATACGTAGGATGGGGCTTTTACTTCAAACACCGGCATCCATCCCGTTTTCCCCGATGCAGAGGTGACTTGCACCCAGTCGAACGGAGATGCTTCTGTCGTCTTCAAAACCGTGACCGTTCGGTTTTTCGCAATCCGCTCGATGACGGCGGCGCTCAACGAAGGTTCGGCAAACAGCGCCGCATTAGCGGTGGTCACCTGCTTTTGCATCCCCTGGCTGGCTGGTGGGGAAAGGTAGGATTTGGTTACGACCGTCCTGTGCACCCAGCCGAGCGTTTTTCCATTGAGGGACACTTTGTACCAAAGCGCTCCCGACGCATCTTTGGCGCTTGACAGGCTGTTCAGTTTGGTTCCTTTTTTCAGTTGGGTGACGACTTTTGCTTTTAAAGATGGAGCTTGCCGCACATTGGCGACCGAAACGCTGACCGTCAGCGGCTGGCCTGAGACGCTGGACGTATCCGAGACACCGCTTGGAACCGACATGGTTGATGACATCGTCAACACTTTTTCCGACACCCATCCCCGGACATGTCCGAGATCAACGCGGCACCAAAGTTCCTGACCATTTGTGACGAACAAATCGATCACTTTGACAGATTGACCGCGTGACACTGTGGCGACGGCGCGGTAATGGACGCTCGCCCCGCGGCGAACCGGGGAGGACTGCACAACGTTCATGAATGTCGGCAAAAGTGTCGGAAGCTGTTTGGGTATGTAGATCTGTTCCGTTTTCACCCATCCTTTGACTCCCGCCCACTCCACACGCACATACTGTTCCCCGAGCGAATTGGTGAACTCGGCAATGATGGAGACGACATCGCCGTTAGACAGTGTTTTGACGACCGGATAGTAAGGGGATGCCCCCTTGCGCATCGCGATGTCGTTGGCGGCGATCACCGCACGCTTTCCGACGAGCATGGAAGGCGGTTGGTTGGAAAAGCTGTCCGCACGCGTCCAGCCGGTGACGCCTCCGTACTCGATGCGGTACCACGTTTCACCATAGGCATTTTGAAACTCGTCTATGACGTTCACTTGTTGGCCAGCGGGAATCGAACCAACGGATCGATATGAATCGGTTGCCCCTCTTCTCAGCAACGAGTCTTGCTTGGCGAACATCACGTTAGGGAAGGCGGAAGAGACATGCGCTTCAGAAAAGTCGTCTGCCCGCGCCCAGCCCGTGATGCCCTTATATTCGATGCGATACCACGTTTCGCCAGCAGCGTTTTGGAACTTGTCGATGACCTTTACTTGTTGGCCAGCGGAAATGGATTCGACGATTTGATAGGAATCCGTCGCTCCTCTCCTCAGCAAAGCGTTATGCTCAGCGACCATGAGTGTCGGTGAGGATGAGGACGGACTTCCATCGGCGGCCAAGGCGGCCGACGGCCACAGCGGGCAAGTCACCAACAAGACGGAAAGAAGCGTTTTTTTCAAGGATTCGATCCCCCCTTTTTTCTCAAGTTTGCGTTTTCTATACTATCATAGCGAATTTTGCCGTTTTATCCAACCCGAATTCAGTCCTATTATGAGAAAAAATGAAAAGTTTTGTTGAAAAAGAGAGAAAAAAAGCAGAGGACATGAAAAGTTGTGTTCTTTCATCATCATTGCGGCATGATATACGCTGTAAATGGAAAAAGGCGCCCCATTGCTTTTGGGAGCACCTTCTTTGTGATCGTTAATTTTGGTTTTGTGTGGATGGTGAATCGCTGCGCGTGAGGGAGGCGTTGGACGTCTCGAGCGCTTGCCGCAGCGTTTCATTGATTGAGCTGACCGATTGCTCGTCGGGGATGTAGTAGTACACGCCGTTGATCGTTTCATCGTATCCTTCTAGATGCAGATTTTGTACGTCCACGTTTTTCATTTTTTGATAGACATAGATGAACGACAACAAATCGGCCGGAGGGATGTTCGTCCGCACGTGATCCCCTAAATCGGCGATGATGTCATCCAGCTTCGGCAGCGAGGTGATGGACGTGCTTTTGTCAATAATGGCACGAATGACTTGTTTTTGCCGCTCGTTTCGGCCAAAGTCGCCGCGGGGGTCCGATTTTCTCATGCGCACATAGGCGAGCGCTTCATTGCCGTTCAACTCTTGTTTGCCTTTATGGAACGTATGCCATTTGAGCGAACCTGTCAGCTGAGCTTTGAATGTAAACGGAACATCTACCGTGACGCCGCCGAGGGAATCGACAATTTTTTCGAACCCTTCAAAATCAGTCGTCACGTAATAGTCAATCGGTACATCGATCAGCTCATTGACGGCTGCAATCGTCGATTGAATGCCGCCGTAGCTGTAGGAATGGGTGATTTTGTCTTTCCGCCCTTCGCTCGGGATGTAAACGCGCGTGTCGCGCGGAATGCTCAACAAATACACTTTGTTCGTCTTCGGATTGACGGTCAAAAGCATGACGACATCAGACCGCCCCTCCTCGTCGTGGTACTGGTTTTCCACTCCGACTAACAGCACGGTAAACGGATCTTTGCGCATTTCAATATTTCTTGCAGGCTTGCTTGATGGATCAAGCGCTTGATAAATTTTGCTTGACGCCTGTTTCGTCTCGGAGTAAATATTGTAGCCAAAGGCGCCGACACCCCCGAGCAAAAGAAGAAACACGAGCAAAAATAATCGGCGGAGCCGCTTTTTTTTCTTTCGCTTTTTCACCGTTTTTCTTGTATGATTCATCGTTTAACCCTTCTTTCCTTTACGGTGTCGTTTTAGGAAGACGGAAGCAACCGTTCGGCATACTCCATCGCTCCCGCCTGAATGTCCGCCCTTCCGTTTGTCAGTTCGGTCATCCACTCGCCGAACGAAGACTGGCCGTCCTCGGGAACGAGAACATCAAACGTGACGCGGTCGGCATATTGGATATTTTTAATAGTATATACGGAAGAGCGCAGCTCATTTTCCACCTTCCCAAGCCACGAATAGTCGATCGTGACATGCATGACGCGCATGAGCCGGCGTTCGACGATGCCGGCGGCGTTCAGGCCTTCTGAGACGGCGCGGCTGTATGCACGCACCAAGCCGCCCGCACCGAGCTTGATGCCGCCGAAGTAGCGGGTGACGACGGCGACGGTGTCTTTCAATCCTTTTTTCTTCAGCACTTCAAGCATCGGCACCCCTGCGGTGCCGCTCGGCTCACCGTCATCGTTCGCTTTTTGGATTTGGTCATGCTCCCCAATCAAATAGGCGGAGCAGTTGTGGGTGGCGTCCCAATGCTTCTTCTTGATCTGTTGAATAAAGGCGATAGCCTCTTCTTCCGTTTCCGCGCGGTTGACATAGCAGATAAACCGTGATTTTTCAATTACGATTTCGTGTTCACCGTATCCTTTAACCGTGTAATATTTTTGCAACAAAACGAAACACCTCAACGATCAACATCGTGCAAACGGTTTATTTGTTTATTTTTTTGCAAGAACGGCTAGCGCTCTACTCTCATTATGGTAAACTAAAAATAAAAGAGCAATAGATAGAGCATGCTTTTATTATTATAAATCGACAACTTTTTTCCTTCAAACAAATTTTGCTGGCGCCCATGCGCACCGCTTGGCAGCGCTGTTGGAGGTTGGCAAATGGCTAAGGCAAAACAGTGGGACGTAAAGCAGTTAGATCGGATTGTCGAAAAAATGATCGACACCGTTCAACATAGCAAAGACGAAATTTTCCGCATCGGGGAGCAGTCGCGTCAAGAGCACGACCATTTGCTTCGCGAACTTGAGGAGGTGAAGCGGCTGACCGTGCAGGCGATCGAAGAAGCGGACCGGCTCGAAATGGAGGCGCGCCGGGCGCGCCGCCGCCTGTCGGAAGTGAGTCAAAACTTTTCCACCCACTCGGAGCAAGATATTCGCGAGGCGTATGAAGCGGCGCACGAGCTGCATATAAAGCTGACGATGGTGCGCGAGCGGGAGAAACAGCTGCGGCTGCGCCGTGATGAACTCGAGCGGAGATTGGCGAGCCTTGCGCAAATTATCGAACGCGCCGATTATTTAGTCGGGCAAATTACGGTCGTGCTCCACTACTTAAACAGCGATTTCCGCCAGGTCGGCGAGCTTATTGAAGGAGCGAAGCAAAAGCAAGAATTCGGGCTGAAAATCATCGAAGCCCAGGAAGAAGAGCGGCGGCGGCTGTCGCGGGAAATCCATGACGGCCCGGCGCAGCTGCTTGCGCATGTCCTGCTTCGATCGGATCTCGTCGAAAAGGTGATCAAAGAGCGAGGGACAGAGGCGGCGATCGCCGAGATTCGTGATTTTCGCAAAATGGTGCGTTCGGCTTTGTCCGAAGTGCGCCGCATCATTTACGATTTGCGGCCGATGGCGCTTGATGATTTAGGATTGGTTCCGACGCTAAAAAAATACTTGCAAACGACCGAAGAATATAATAACGGAGTCCACATTTCCTTTGTACATATCGGCGAAGAAATTCGGCTGCCGTCGCGGATGGAAGCGGCCGTGTTTCGCCTTGTCCAAGAATCGGTGCAAAACGCCTTGAAGCATGCCGAAGCGCGCCATATCGACGTCAAAATGGAAGTGACGTGCCACCATCTGCTTGTTAGCGTCAAGGACGATGGCAAAGGATTTGATCCATCGGTCAAAAAAGAAAATGCGTTCGGCTTGATTGGCATGCGGGAGCGGGTGGAGCTGCTCGGCGGCACGCTCGACATTCGCTCAAAGATTGGCGGTGGAACGACCGTGTTCATTCGCGTTCCGCTCGACCGTTCGACTGACAAAACGAACAAGGAGGAAAGGAAACGATGAAAACACGCATCGCGATTATCGATGACCATTCGTTATTCCGTGAAGGTATTAAGCGTATTTTGGAGTTTGAGGGCGATTTTGAAGTCGTGGCGGAAGGAAGCGACGGAAGCGAAGTGCTTTCGATCGTCGAAACATACCGCCCCGATTTGGTGCTGATGGACATCAATATGCCGGACATGAACGGAGTGGAAGCGACAAAGCAGCTCATCGAAACGTATCCGGAGACGAAAGTCGTGGTCCTGTCGATCCATGACGATGAACACTATGTGATGCGCGCCTTGCAGACGGGAGCGACCGGGTATTTGCTGAAAGAAATGGACGCTGACACGCTCATTGAGGCGGTGAAAGTCGTCGCTGAAGGCGGCTCGTATTTGCACCCGAAAGTGACGCACAACTTAATTCGCGAATACCGCCGTCTGACGTCGGAAAAAGGCGGCGTGGCGGTCAAACAAGAAGTGCGCCGCCCGCTCCATTTGTTGACGCGGCGCGAGTGCGAAGTGCTGCAGCTGTTGGCCGACGGCAAAAGCAACCGCGCCATCGGCGAAGCGCTGTACATTAGCGAAAAAACGGTGAAAAACCACGTCAGCAGCATCTTGCAAAAATTAAACGTCAATGACCGGACGCAAGCCGTTGTGGTCGCGATTAAAAACGGCTGGGTGGAGGTGCGCTGAACGGAACGGGGGCTCTCGTCAGTCTTTGCAGCGGTGCGTTGACGATCGAAGCGGCTTCCTGTGGCATCGATGCGCCGTTTGGCGGCGAAGGAGCGGCTTGGGCAAAGCGTTGCATGAGGATCAACGATGTTCCGCTTCACGGCCTGCCCGCGTTCTTTGCCTCCTCATGCATCGAGCGGTGGTGGACAACGAGTCTTTTTGGTATAATGGCAGAAAAGGCTGAATCAGGAAGGAATGGCGCCTGTGAAAATTGCGATTGTCACCGATAGCACGGCTTATTTGCCGAAAGACGTGCGCGAGCGGCTCGGCATCCGGATGATTCCGCTCAGCGTCATTTTTGGGGACGAAACATATCGCGAAGAGATCGATATGACGGCGGATGAATTTTTTGTCAAAATCAAGCAGAATCCTAAGCTGCCGACGACATCGCAGCCCTCAGTCGGCGAATTTGTCGACTTGTTCACTGCCATTCGCGAGGAAGGATATGAAGCCGTCATCAGCATCCACCTTTCAAGCGGCATCAGCGGCACCTACCAAGGAGCGGTGACGGCGGGGACGATGGTCGAAGGGTTGCGCGTTTACGCTTACGATTCCGAGATCAGCTGCATGGCGCAAGGGTTTTACGCCATCGAAGCCGCTGAGATGGCGAAGGCGGGGAAAATGCCGGAGGAGATTCTCGCCCGTCTTGATGAGATGAAGCGGACGTTGCGCGCCTATTTTATGGTCGACGACTTGTCCCACCTGCAGCGTGGCGGACGGCTCACTGGCGCGCAGGCGTTCATCGGCGGCCTGTTGCAAATCAAGCCGCTCCTTCGCTTTGAAAACAAAGTGATCGTGCCGTTTGAAAAAATCCGCACGCGCAAAAAGGCGGTGCAACGCATCGAGGAGCTGTTTGACGAAGATGCGGACAAAGGCGTTCCGCTCAAAGCCGCTATCATCCATGCCAACCAGCCCGATGAAGCGAGCCGTTGGCGCGATGAGCTGGCCGCCCGCTATCCGCACGTTGAGTTTCTTATCAGCTATTTCGGCCCCGTCATCGCCACGCATGTCGGCGAAGGGGCGCTCGGGCTGACGTGGTATCAGCCATAAGTCGAGGCCGCAAAGCGCCGCCTCGAGGCGCTGCAGCCGAGCACAAGGCGGAACGGTGTGCTCCGCCTTGTGCGGCGGCGAATTTGTTTTACATTCGTTTTCTCACCTCCTTATGAAACGGACCGGAGATGTGGGGCTGGCCGAACTTGTCGAACCGTTTTCCTTTCCTGAAAAATTTGTCGCTATTTCCCCGGGAATGTTGTCGAAACACGTTGTCGATCGACTCGATGACTCTCTGTGGATCTTTGATGTTGTCGGATTTCGCTTTATCCTTTTCTTTCGAAGGTCGATATGTCGTGAAAAAGAGGGTCAAACCACATCTTGACTCCATTGGGAAGCCCTTTTTGCCTCCACTTTCTTTGCCGATCGAAGACTGCCGTTTTTTGCTTCCTCCCCATCTTTTCATCATTTTGTTAGAAGGGCGGTGATTTGCTAGCACAACCGCTTTCTCGCTTCGTTTCTCAACTAGAAAAACCTTGTAGCGTCGTTCCTTCTTTTCACACATTCAACTCATCGATCAAGGGGAACAGCGGTTTTCCACCCGCCTTTTAGGGAAAAACATCGTCAGCTCTGCTCTTTCTCCATAACACTGGCTCATTGATGCGCTCAAAGCCTTTCAACCTGGGGGAGCGCGTTTTTACCGCATCACTGCGCCACCCGCTCTTTTTGGCTCCCAGCTCGGGAACATGCTTTTCTTGAATTTCAAAAGGAGTGATGCTCATTGTACATTCTCCCATCTTCTGTTGCTTCGCCGCTCGTTTCCTGGCTGAACGGTCAGCGTCTCCCGCGGGAGCAGCTGCCGTTTCCCGATGGAGAAGTCGCTGCCGCCATCCAGACCGGTTTGCTTCACGAACAGCCCGGGCTGATCAAAACAGCGCGCGCCTGGCGCTGCGTCCGTTGCGGAAATAACGATCCTCATCTTTTTGCCGCGTTTCCGTGCGCCCGCTGCGGGGCAGATTGTGCGTATTGCCGCAAGTGTCTCGTGATGGGGCGCATCAGCTCCTGCACTCACCTTGTGCACGTGACGATGCCGCTTCCGTCCGAGCCGCACGAAGCGCCGCTCGCTTGGGACGGGGAACTGTCCGCCGCCCAAGCGGAGGCCGCGCAGGCTGTCCGACAGGCGGTGCTGGACCGAAGCGAGCTGATCGTTTGGGCCGTATGCGGGGCAGGGAAAACCGAGATGTTGTTTCCCGCCATCGCTGCCGCCTTGGAGGAAGGTTGGCGCGTTGGCCTCGCCACGCCTAGAGTGGATGTTGTCCGCGAGCTCGCTCCCCGCTTCCGCCAAGCGTTCCCGCGCGTTTCGCTCGCCGTATGGCACGGCGGAAGCGATGAGCGCGGGCGGATCGCCCCGCTCGTTCTTTCCACTACCCACCAACTGTTGCGCGCGTACCGCGCGTTTGATGTCATGATCATCGATGAAGTCGACGCCTTCCCGTATTCGGTTGAACCGATGCTTGAATACGCCGTCAGTCAAGCGCGGAAAGAACGATCAAGCCTCATCTATCTCACCGCCACTCCCTCCCGCGCTTGGCAGCGTGACATTGCGCGTGGCAAACGGAACGCCGTCGTCATCCCCGCCCGCTATCACGGCCATCCGCTCCCCGTCCCCGTGTTCGAATGGTGCGGCAATTGGCGCAAGCGGCTCGAGCGCGGCCGCTTGCCCGAAAACGTCCTTGCGTGGATTCGCCATCGTTTGGAACAGAGAAAGCAGGCGTTTTTGTTCGTTCCCCATATCGATGAGCTTGAGGCGGTCGTCCGCCTGTTGCAACGAGTCGATGCCCGCATCGTCGGCGTTCACGCCGAAGCCCCGGATCGCGCCGAACATGTGCAGGCGTTTCGCGACGGGCGCGTTCCGCTGCTTGTGACGACGACGATTCTTGAGCGCGGCGTGACGGTGCCGAACATCGATGTCGCCGTTCTCGGTGCCGAAGACCGCATCTTTACGGAAAGCGCTCTCGTGCAAATCGCCGGCCGCGTCGGCCGCCACGCGGCGTTTCCGGATGGCGACGTCCGCTTTTTCCATCACGGAAAAACGAACGAGATGGTGCGGGCGCGTCGCCACATCCTTCGCATGAATGAAGAAGCACGAAAAAGGGGGCTATTGCGCCCATGAACTGCCTCCTTTGTCATTCCCCGTACAATCCGATCACGAGCTGGCGCCAGCTGTTTCTTCTTGAAGACCCAGACGTCCTTTGTCCGCGCTGCCGCGGTGCGTTTGTGCTTATTGACGGCCGTCTTTGCGAGATGTGCGGCCGCCCGCTCGAGGAAGCCAAGCCATCGCTGTGCGCCGACTGCCTCCGATGGCAGGATGATGAACAATGGGGGAGGGCGCTCGTGAAAAACCGATCCGTCTATGTATACAACGACTGGATGAAAGACGTCGTCGCCTTATGGAAATTCCGCGGCGACTATGTCATCGTCGAGGCGTTCCGCCGTCCGTTTTCCCAAGCGTTTCGCCGCCATTTCGGCCGCGATTGGCACATCGTCCCAATCCCGCTGAGCCCCGAACGGCTGTATGAGCGCGGCTTCAACCAAGCGGAAGCGCTCGCCCGCCTGCTTCCGTTTCCGTGTTTCCCTTGGCTTTCTCGCAAGCATTCCGAAAAACAATCGAAAAAATCGCGCCGCGAGCGGCTGGAGACCGACAACCCGTTTTTTCTCTCCGGACATCCGCCGATTGACGGAAAACGAATCGTGCTGATCGACGACATTTACACGACGGGCATCACCATCCGCCACGCCGCCCTTGTGCTGCTTGAGGCGGGGGCGGCGGAGGTGGGGGCGTTGACGTTGGTGCGGGCGTGAGCAGGCTAAACATTTGTCTGCAGGATGCCGATATAAACAGTAGCAACCGAATGGAGCGGAAGGTGAACGGGGATGGAAATTCGCAACGTTTTGACTAGACAATCGATAACGTCGCCAAATCAAACGCTGATAGTGCAAAAAGGAGAAACATACGATGCGGTCATCAAGGAAAGCCAAGGCGGCGCTGCCGTTGTCGTGATCAAAGGGATCGAAGTGCAGGTGCGAACGGAAGGGGAATGGCCGCAGGAAGGGCGTGTGGCCATCAAGATCGTTGGGGAACAAGACGGCGTCCCGGTGGCGCGAATCGTTCCCCGCCCTCCTCAAGAGACGGACAAACAACCGGTTTATTTTTCTGCTTCGGAACCGTTATCGTCTGAGCTGAGACAGGTTGGGGACTGGCTGCAAAAACATGGACAATCGCTCACAAAAGAGATTGTTTCCACCTTGCGAACGTTTTTCACCGAAGCTCCGGGTACCGTCGAGCAAAAATTAGAAACCGTTCGTGCTGTCATCAATAAAAAACTGGAACTCACGAGCACTCACCTTGCCGCTGTCCATGAGGCGCTGCATGGGAAGCCGTTAGGGGAGCAATTCGCGGAGATTGCCAACAAACTCGATCCAGCCTTTACACTGGCTCAGCGAGAAGAACAAAGCGCGATGAAAGAAACGCCGCACCATTTGGCCGTTGCGGCCGATCAGTTCGAGCGCCAAGCGTGGCGGACGGGAAAAACGGGAGAATTGTCCAGCGCGCCTCCTTCATTGGCAGCCGACCAGTCCGCCAAAGCGGGATCAACAGAAGGAACGAAGTCCTCAGAAATCAGCGGACGTAAAGCATTGGGGCACCGTCCCCTCGTACCGACATGGGATCATCTAGAACGCACGGTTCAGATGGAAACGGCATCAACTACCGAAACATCCACCCGCCTCCAACAAGTACGTGAACAAGTCGCTCGCGAGCCGAGCTTGTCGAAGGCAGTGGAATACGTCCGTCAACAGGTCGTTGATGCGCCCAATGTAGACCGGGATGTGGCAGAACAAGTGGATCGGGCGTTGCGTGAGGTCGTTCAACTGCAGCGTCAAGGGCGGGAAAGCGAAGCCCGAGCGCGGTTGATTGAGGCGTTGGTGAAGGCAGAGCAAGCGGCTCGTGCTTCAGAAGCAGGCCGCCAACTGAGAGATACTCATCTCCAAGCATCGCAAGATTTGCGGGACCAAATTCAAGAAGTTCGAACACAAGTAGCGAAGGCACCGGATTTATCGAAAGCCTTGGAACAAGTTCAGAAGCAACTGGTGGAAAACATCGATGTTTCAGCAGAAGTGCGGGAGATAGCTGCGGTTGCCGTGAAGGAAGCTCAATGGCTAAAAATGAACGGACAAGAAATTCTCGCTCGCCGTACCTTGGTTCGGGCGCTGGAGGACATGGAACGCGTAGTTCAGCCGGAAGCGGCACCAGCTACCGAAACATCTACCCGTCTCCAACAAGTACGTGAACAAGTTGTCCGAGAGCCGAACTTGTCGAAAGCAGTGGAATACGTCCGCCAACAAGTCGTTGATGCGCCCAATGTAGACCGGGATGTGGTGGAACAAGTGGATCGTGCGTTGCGCGAGGTTGCTCAACTGCAGCGTCAAGGGCGGGAAAGCGAAGCCCGAGCGCGGTTGAGTGAGGTGTTGGTGAAGGCGGAACAAGCGGCCCGTGCTTTGGAAGCGACCGTTCAATCCGTGAGTGACGCCTCTCAACCGTCTCCAGAGCTACCGAAGCAAATTCGAGCCATTCGAACGGAAGCCGTTCGTGCGCTAAATTTGTCGAATACGCTGTCCCGAGTTCAAAAGCTGCTCGCTGAACACAGCGAGTTGCCAGGGGATGTCCGACAAAAAATAGAAGCGGTGTTAAAAGAAACAATGTGGCTGCAACAAGCTGGCCAACATGCGGCAGCGAGAACTCATCTTGTCCGTCAACTCGATCAAATCGAGTCGATAACGGCTAATACACGATCGTCAGTTGTCCAACCGCCGTCTCCTGTTAATGAGACGACAGCTCCATTCAAGATGCCAGCGGTGGACCATATATCGGTTTTATCGGAGATGGCAGAGGGAGCAGGACAGGGAGGAATTTCACAGCGTTCCACCGCTCCAGTGGTCGAGCAGTCAGGTGATGACGCGATTGGAAACGGGGCGCGGCAGGCTATCTCTTCGGCGGGCAGCCAAAACGAAGTGACAGCTGATGCGGCGAACGACACTCAACCGATCGAACAGCTGCGTGAGGCCATGCGCCGAGCAATCAAATCGTTGCAGCAAGAGCCCCACTTGGAAAAAGCGTTGGACGCCGTTGGAGCGGATATCGCGGAAGCGCTCCGCACCCACCCTCACTGGGAACAGGCATGGGCCGACTCGTCTGCCAGTGCGCGAACGCTGATGGAAAAAGGGCGGGAGCTCGCTGCAAGGCAGACGGTGTTGAAAACGTTAAATGAGATCGAAGCGTCACTCCCGTCTGTGCCAACTGATCGCTCGATGGATGTTGACAGCCTATTTGATGGGGCATGGCAAGCGGCTTTGTCGCTTGAATCCAAACAATTTTTCGTGCAAACGGTCACGAAAAAAATGGCGCAGGCTGCACTTGATTTTAAAACGGTGAAGCGCGATGTGATGCGCCAGTTAGAGACGGTGGCGCAGGTGGCGGAAAACAAAAGCCCCGCCGCCCGCTTGCAAGCTACATCGATGTTGGAAATGGCGATCAAACAATTGGACAACGCCATTTTAAAAAGCGACATCATGCTGTTTACCGATATGGTGACGGAAAAACAGTTGATGAAAGCCAGCTCCGCGCTCGCTGAGGCAAAAAAACGGCTTCGCCAAGGTGACGCGGCTGGGGCACGGAACATCGTGAACGAAGTGAAGAACATGCTAGCGAATATTGTGTTCAAACCGTCCGAGGCGAAGGTGAAACATTTTGTGAGGATGCACGGTGAAACAACAGCCGATTCATCCAAAGCGTTTCTTGAGCAAGTGAACCAGGTGATGCAACCGCCAGTGGATGGTCCATCAGCAAGGCACGTGTTTGACACGATTCGCCGTCTCGGCTTGATGCACGAGTATGAGGCCGCCGAGCGGCTTGTATTGAAAGGAAATGAAGAGGAGTCGGCACTGCCAAATATAAAGGAAGTGCTTTTGCGGCTGGCGCAAAGCGGAAATGAATCCGTTGCGCGGCAAGCGGAACAGGCGTTAACGAATTTGACGGGCCAACAGCTGTTAAACAAGTGGGATGGCACGGCGGGGTGGCAAAGCGTTTTCTTCACCCTGCCGCTGTTATGGCAAAACGAAGTGCAAAACGTTAACGTTTATGTCAACGCCCGCCAACATGGCGAGCGAATCGACTGGGAAAACTGTCAGCTCTATTTCTTGCTGGAGACAAAAAAATTGGGAGACCTCGGCATTTTGCTTCAGGCGAATGAGCGGAATTTATCGATTACGCTTCGCAACGACCGCGACGATTTTGCCGAAAAAGTGAAGCCATTCATTGACATAGCGAAAGAGAAATTGGAAGAGATCGGCTACCGGGTTACAGCGGTGAACGTGGCGAAGCTGACGAATGACGCTCATCAGAAAGACGAACCACCTTCGCCAGCCCCATCGGCTCACCCGTATCGACGATTTGCCGAAAGGGGGTATGATTGGACCATATGATGACGGCCTATTTTAACCAAAAAAAGCGAAAACAAATGAACGGTCCGACGGCGGCGGTCATTCGCTATGACGAAACGAGCGGCCAGGCGCCGACTGTCGTCGCCCAAGGAAGCGGGCATGTGGCGCAAAAGATTATTGAACTGGCCGAACAACACCACGTCCATATTCAAGAAGATCCGCTACTTGTACAACATTTAGTGCAGCTTGATCTCGGGGATCGCATCCCTCCGCAGCTGTACGCGGTCATTGCCGAAATATTGATTCTGATTGAAGAAATCGAAAAAAACTATTAAACATTGCCGATGGACGGCCGATATAAATGACAGAGAGCCAATGGGGGTGCATGGCATTGGACGTTTTGACCGAGGAATGGATTTACCAGAAAAATTCGCAACAACTGACGGCGTTGTTATATGAGGGATTGATGGAATGTTTGGAAGAGGCCATCGCGGCCATGAAACAAAAAGACCATTGGAAAGCGAACAAACAGCTGCAAAAAGGAAACGACATCCTTCGCCGACTCGGCGCGGGATTGCGCTATGACGCGGGCATCATCGCCCATCAGTTGGATGCACTCTATAACTATATGGCGGAGCGTCTTATTGAGGCCAATATGAAAAAAGACGCTGCAGCCGTCCAAGAAGTGCTGCAGCTGACAACCACGATCGCCACGGCGTGGAACGAAGCGCTAAAAAGCGGCGTTTCGCCAGTGCAGCCAGCGCACAAACAAAAAGCAGCGGCCTACGAACAATTCATTACCTATGAGAAATAAAAAACAAAGGAGCGAATGTCCATGCGAATCAATCATAACATTCAGGCACTTAACGCCTATCGCAACTTAGCGGCCAATCAATCGAGCATTTCGAAAAACTTGGAGCGCCTCTCCTCCGGCTTGCGCATCAACCGCGCCGCTGATGACGCGGCGGGGCTTGCCATTTCGGAAAAAATGCGCTCGCAAATTCGCGGCCTGCAAATGGCAGAACGGAACGCGCTCGATGCGATTTCGATGATCCAAACGGCGGAAGGGGCGTTAAACGAAGTCCACAGCATCCTGCAGCGGATGCGCGAGCTGGCTGTGCAGGCGGCGAATGATACGAACACGGCCGAAGACCGAGAAGCGATTCAAAAGGAAATCAATCAGTTGACATCTGAAATTAACCGGATTGCCAACTCCACCGAATACAATACGAAAAAATTGCTCAATGAGTCCGTTTCCAGCCAAGCGAGAAGTGTGCAAATTGCCGCGGGCAGCTTCTCAGCAGGCAGCACAGCCATCGATGGCACAAGTCTGCAGCTAGACCCAGAAAGCACGATCGTAGCCGGGAACTATAAAGTGAAAATTGAGGACGTTGCGACGAAATCCCTTCAAAGCACAGGACCGATTGCCGGGGGCGTGCAACAAATCACGTTAGACCCGACATCCAACTTAACTGTCGGGGATACATATGGGATCAAAATCGATCAGCAAGATGTGAAAGTCATTACGAATAATCCGGAAACATCATCCGCCATTGATGCGGTATCGATTGCGCCGAACTCTCCCTTACCCGATGGCACAGTGAATTTATTGATTCGCCGTACGAACGATGTGAGTAGCTTCCAAGCAGGTGGGACTGGTTTGACGGGTGTACAACTGGCTACACCTAATGCGAATCTAGACCCATCGGATGCGTTTACCGTCCGGACAACGATCAAAGCTTCCGGTGTGCAAAAAGGAATAGCCAATGGTGTATATATTACCAATGTCAATATTGATCCGAGCACGTTTTCGTCAAAAGGGGAAGATTTCCGTCTCGTCTATGCAGAAACGTCACCATCGTCTGGCCAGTTTACCGTAACGTTACAAGATAAAAACGGAAATGATTTATCTCAAGCGGTTATTCTTGACAATAACCAGCAAAACTACGAATTTTATGACTCGTTGGGGCAAAAACTAGGTGTTTCCTTTACCACTATTTCTAATATTAACGGGGCATTGAATGGTCAGGAGGGCACTTACAACGAGTTCGATGTCAACGTGGCGTTATCGTTAGAGAAAAATGGCTCACAAATCGGAACCGCCACCATTACACCGACGGATGCGACCGCCGGCAACGTTACGATTAGTGGATCGGATGGGATTAATTACACAATCAGCCACAACGGATATGCCAACACGAACGTCAATCAAACGGCAACGTTCGGTGTGCAAAGCACGCTTGCGTATTCCACTGATGGAAGCAATTTTACAACATTTAACGCCGGTGACAATATTACGTTGAATGGCGGCATTTTCGTTGATACAGCCGACAATATCACCGACTATGCAACAGGAGATGCGACGGTACAGATCAACGTCGGCACAACGTCATCGTATACAGCCACACTGGTCGATGCATCAGGGAATGCCCTGTCTGGCGTACCGACGTTAATTGTGGGCAATAACGGTACGTACTCATTTGGCAGCGGCACAGGCGTTTCGTTTACGACGGATACACTTTCGGCTGGAACACGGACGTTTACGGTAGGGGCGACGGTCACAACGAAAGCAACGTTGAGCACGAACGGTGTCGATGTGGAAACATTAAACAACATTGCCCCGAATACGACATTGCGCTTCCATAACGGCGATCTCACGATGAACATTGGCGCGCTGACAAATGGCGAAGCTTCCTTTACGATCACAGGCGGAACGAATGACCAGTCGCTCAAAATTCAGATCGGAGCGAACGAAGGGCAAATGTTAAGCATTGGGATTGACGATATGCGGGCGTTCGCTCTGAAGCTTTCAAGCAACACCGCTGGTTCTTCGGTTTCATTTACGAACCATTTGGGGGAAACGATCACTGCCTATTACACGACTACAGCGAATGTCAATAATGGGGACGTTACGGAATACGGACTGGATGTAACGACCCATGAAAAGGCGACGGCAGCGGTGAAAGTTTATGACTATGCCATCGCCCAGGTATCGGCGCAACGTTCGAGCTTAGGTGCTGTGCAAAACCGCCTCGAACACACGATCAACAACTTAAAGACAGCTGAAGAAAACTTAACGTCATCCGAATCCCGCATCCGCGATACGGATATGGCGATGGAGATGGCGGAGTTTACGAAAAACAACATCTTAACGCAGGCGGCGCAGGCGATGCTCGCGCAGTCGAACCAGCTGCCGCAAGGGATTTTGCAACTGCTGAAAAGCTAATGGATCCGCATCGGGCGGGGCATAAACGCCTCGCCCTTTTGCTATGGTTGTGCGATAATGGGGGTAGCGAGAGGTGATGGCGATGGAAGTGCAAAAAGTGACGCGCACAGGGCTGGCGAATGTGGGCCGTAAGAATGACGTTCCGACGGAATCGGTGTCGTTCACCGAAGTCATGGCGAAAACGCGCCGCGATGTTGTATGGGAGCGAATCAACGAACAAGTCCGGCAAATCGAGGAGCAAGGGAAAAAGCTCGCCGAGTCGCGGACGGTGGAAGATTTGCGCAAATACAAGCAGCTCGTCAAGTCGTTTTTGGACGACGCCGTGAAAAACGGCCTGCAGCTGGAAGAACAGCGCGGCTTCAGCCGCGGCGGGCGGGCGCGCATTTATAAGCTCGTGAAGGAAGTCGATCAAAAGCTCGTTGAACTGACGAATGAAGTGCTGCAAAAAGAACAGCGTGGACTCGAGATTTTGCGGCTTGTCGGCGAGATTCAAGGGCTGATCATCAACATCTATACATGACCCATCGGCAGGCTGAAACGCCTCCATTGGCCATAGTGAGTCCAACATGCTACTGTGCGGCTGCATGAAAAAGCAGGAGAGCTTATATGATCAGACCAAGCCGTTTGATGTCGACAATCGGGAGGGGAAGACGATGGCGGAGTTGGCCAATTGCGCGAAGTGCGGGCGGTTGTTTGTTAAGTTATCGCCCCGTGACGTATGCGAATCGTGCTATCAAGAAGAAGAGCAGCAATTCGAACGCGTTTATGCGTTTTTGCGCAGACGGGAAAACCGCATGGCGACGATGGCGCAAGTCGTTGAGGCGACAGGTGTGGAGGAGAAGCTGATCATCAAATGGATTCGCGCGGGGCGGCTGCAGCTCGTCCATTTTCCGAATCTCGGCTATCCGTGCGACTCGTGCGGCGCGATGATCCGTGAAGGGCGGTTGTGCGCCAAGTGCCTCGGCCAACTGCAGGCTGACTTGCGGCGGGCGGAGGGAGAAAAGGAAAAAGAAGCTCGTTCCCGCCGTGCCACTTATTACATTCAGGACGATCAAGAACGCTAAACATTTTCCCTAACGTTCCGATATAAACAGTAGCGCGATGTGAACTGTGTCGGTCAAGAGAGGTGAACACGATGAAAATCCATCATATCGGTCCAATGACCGTCAACCCGTATCAACGCCAGCTCGCCAAAACGGAGCGTCTAGCGGCGGGGAAGACGAAGGGCGATCAAGTGGAGATTTCCAAAGAGGCGAAAGAGCTGCAAGAAGCGGCAAGCTGGGAACGGGCGCGGCAGGCGAAGCTGGAGGAGCTGCGCCAACAAATTGAGACCGGCGCCTACCAAGTCGACCCGCGGGCGGTCGCCAAACGGATGATCGACTATTACCGAAATCACCGATAAAGGAAGCGGATCGTGATGACATTTGCCCCACTCATTCATCTATTGCGGGCGCACAGTGAGCTTTATGAAAGCTTGTTGGCGCTGTCGAGGAGGAAGACGGAAGCGTTGAAGAAAAACGACATCGAGGCGCTGTCGGCTTTGCTTGCCGACGAACAGAAGCATATTTTGGCCATCCGCCAACTCGAGGAACGGCGGCAGCGATGGCTGAAGGAGACGCTCGGCGATGAGGCGGCGACCCTCTCCCGATGCATGGATCTGGCAAAAGGCAAGGAGCGCGAGGAGCTAAGAGAATGCCAAGCGCGGCTTCAGACGGCTGTCGCCGCGGTGGCCGAGGCGAATGAATTAAACCGCCAGCTCATTGAACAGTCGCTCCAGTTTGTCACCGCGATGATCGAGACGTTCGCCCCGACGCTGTCCACCTACAGCCGCACGCAACAATATGCCCCTTCGCCCGAGCGACCGCTGTTTGAATCGAAAGCGTAAGGAGGAAGAACGATGCTCTCGACATTCCATGGCCTTGAAGCCGCCCGACGCGGCATGATGGCCCAACAAGCCGCCTTGTACACGACAAGCCATAACATCGCCAACGCCAATACAGAAGGGTATACACGGCAGCGTGTTCAACTGCAGCCGACGCCGCCGTTCCCGACGCCCGGACTCAACCGCCCGAACATCCCGGGGCAGATGGGGACAGGAGTGGAGGCGTCGTCGGTTGAACGGGTGCGCGAATATTTCCTCGACATCCAATACCGCGGCGAAAACAGCAAGCTCGGGTACTGGGAAGCGCGCGCGGATGCGGTGGCGAAGATGGAAGATATCATGAACGAGCCGTCCGACAGCGGGTTGGCGAAAACGATGGACCAGTTTTGGCAGGCGCTGCAAGATTTGAGCACCCAGCCGGAGAACGAAGGGGCGCGCTCCGTCGTCCGCCAGCGCGGGTTGGCGGTCGTCGAGACGTTCCACTATTTATCGAATTCACTGACGCAAATCCGCACGGACATCGGCACGCAAATCGGCACGACGGTGACGGAAATCAACTCCCTTCTCAACCAAATCCGAGCCTTAAACGAACGGATCGCCGAAATCGAACCGAACGGCTATTTGCCGAACGACTTGTACGACGAGCGCGATCGGTTGATCGACGAGCTGTCGCAGTATATGGAGATCGGCGTGGAAAAGCATCCAACCGGCGGAAACGCTTTGCCCATGGCCGAAGGAACGTACGACGTTTACGTCATGAACGGGAGTGCGAAAGTGTATCTCGTTCAAGGGCGCACGGCGTCTGCCGTATCGTTTCCCGACGGCAGCGATGTCGACGGCGACGGGGTGAAGGAAATGCCCCCTGCTTCAGGCGTCAATGCGCTTGATATCAGCGAGACGACCATTTCCTTCACGGCTCTTTCCAACGGCAAGCTGCGCGGGTTGATCGAAGGATACGGCTATCAAAGCAGAACCGACGCCAGCGGCCAGCCGATCGTCAAAGGGCTGTACCCAGATATGCTGTCGAACTTGGACAAACTCGCCTATACGTTCGGCACGGTGTTCAACGCCGTTCATCAACAAGGCTACGGGTTAAACGGAAACACGAATCACCCGTTTTTTGACGGGATCAGTGCCGTAAGCGGCGCGGCGAACACGATCAAGCTCGCCGCCGACATCGACGACTTGGCGAACATCGCGGCGTCGACGAAAAGCGGGGAAACAGGGAACGGCAACAACGCCATCAACCTCGCCAACGTCCGCAGCCTGCTTCTGTCCAATGCGACCGTTTCGCTGCAAGACGGCATCTCCGTCAACTTGGCCTCCCTGAATTTGCCGCTTTCCTCAGGCACGGTCGAAACGAACTACCAAGGCTGGATCGGCCAGCTTGGCGTCGACGGCGAGCAGGCGAACCGGATGAAAACGAACAGCGAAACGCTGCGCCAGTCGGTGGAGGAAAAACGGCAGTCCGTCAGCTCCGTGTCGCTCGATGAAGAGATGATGAACATGATCAAATTCCAGCACGCCTACAACGCCGCGGCAAGGCAGATTACGGTGATTGATGAAATGCTTGATAAACTCATCAACGGCATGGGCGTCGTCGGAAGGTAGGTGAACGGTGATGCGCATTACGCAAAGCATGTTGGCGAACAATACGCTTAAGCAGATTGCCCGAAGCTACGCCAATTTGGACAAATACCAAACCCAGCTCTCGACAGGGAAAAAAATCACCCGCCCATCCGATGACCCTGTCGTCGCCATGAAAGGAATCGCCTATCGCTCGAATTTGGCGGAAGTCGAGCAGTTCAAACGCAACTTCTCGGAAGCGTACAACTGGGTGGAAAACTCCGATTCGGCGCTTGACAAGGCGACGCAGGCGCTGCAGCGCATCCGCGAGCTCACCGTGCAGGCGAGCAACGACACATACGAAGAAACGCAGCGCCAAGCGATCGCCAAAGAAGTGCGACAGTTGACCGAACATTTGGTCACGATCGCCAATACAAAAGTCGGCGACAAATACATCTTCAACGGCGCGAAAACGACGGAGCCGCCTGTGACGGTGAACCCGGACGGCACGATTTCGGTATCGGCCAGCAGCCAACAGGTGAACATTGAGCTAGCGAAAGGCATTTACATTCCGGTCAACATTCCGCCAAGCACAGCGTTTGGAGCGGGCAACGGGTTGTTTGCGGACTTGCAAAATTTAGCCGCTTCCTTGGAAAACCCGAATACGACAGGTGATGAGATCACGGGCTATTTGGACAAGCTCGACAGTCATATGACGAATTTGCTCGGCGTCCGCGCCGAACTTGGGGCGCGCATGAACCGGATCGAGCTGATGGAAGACCGCATCGACAGCCAACAAGTGATCGCGGAAAAAATGTTGTCGGACAACGAAGACGTTGACCTTGAAAAAGTCATCACCGACTTAAAAACGCAAGAAAGCGTCCACCGCGCGGCGTTGGCCGTCGGCGCGCGCGTCATTCAGCCGACGTTGGTTGACTTTTTGCGTTAAACTAGTGTAACGCCCGCCGAAAGGAGCGATGGCCATGCGCATTCCGCAGCTTAGGATGGAAGCGACGTACGCCAAGCTGGCGATCTCAAGCGAACGGGCGCGGCTTGACATCACCCAGCCGCCCGCGGAGATGACGATCGAGCAACCGCCCGCTGACATGCGCATCGCCTCCATTCCCGCCCGTCTGACGATCGACCAGACCGAGGCGTGGGCGGCGGTGAACAACAAGCACGTGTTCCAATTGCTCGAAGACGCTGCCGATGACGGACGGCAAGCCGCGCTTGATTATATGGAACGCACGGCCGTTCAAGGCGACGAGCTTATGCGCATCGAAAATGGCGGCGATCCTCTCGTGGAGCAGGCGGAGGCCAACAGCGAAGGCCCGCCGCTTGAGTTGGAGATCGCCCTCGTCCCGCCGCCGTTTAGCGTCAAGGTCGACTATGAACCGGGCAGACTCACGATCGACTGGAACACCTACACGCCGCGCATTAATGTGAAGACGCATGCGCCGATCATCCGCTGCCAGCAAGGGGCGGTCAAGATCGATCTCGCCCAGCGTCCGTCACTTCACATTGACGTCGTCATTTGAGGAACATAAGGAGGAGCAAGCATTGAACATCGACACGAAATACCACGGAACGGTGGCGGTGAAGGAAGAAGACATCATCCGCTTCCCCCACGGTCTCCCTGGATTTGCGGACGAGAAGCGGTTCGTCCTTTTGCCGCTTGCCGACACGCCGTTTGTCATCTTGCAGTCCGTCGAGACGCCCGCGCTCGGATTTGTGCTGATCGAGCCGTTTTCGTACTTTCCGGCGTACGAATTTGAACTGGATGAAGCGATGGTCGAACAGCTTGACATCGAAACCGAACGCGACGTCGCCGTGTACGTCATCTTGACGGTCGCTGACCCGTTCGACAACACGACCGCGAACTTGCAGGCGCCCGTGGTCATCAACGCCCGAAAACGAATCGGCAAGCAAGTGATCTTATCGAACACCCCGTACAAAACGAAACATCGCCTCTTCCCGGAAAAAGCGGCGACGTAAAGGAGGCGGGCGAACCATGCTTGTTTTAACGCGCAAACTCAAAGAAGCGATCCAAATCGGCGATGACATCGAAATCACCGTCCTCGCCATCCAAGGCGACCAAGTGAAACTCGGCATCAACGCGCCCAAACACATCGACATTCACCGCAAAGAAGTGTACCTCGCCATCCAAGCGGAAAACAACGCCGCCGCCGAAGCGCACGAAGCCTCGCTCGCCGAACTGACCGCCAAGCTGAAACAATGGAAACATCCATAACGCCGAAGCGCCCAAACGGCGCTTTTTTCGCTCCAACGACAAAAAAATTAAATTTCCCTATTAAACTTCCAAAAAACGCGCCGATATAAAAAGTGAGCGCGGCATATGGCGAAAGGCGGCCGACTTTCGCCATAGCCCCGCCGTTCCACAAGGACGTGGAAAACATCATTTCAAGGAGGAAGAGAACATGAGAATCAACCACAACATTGCGGCGTTGAATACGTATCGGCAGTTGACGACCAATACGACGAACGCATCCAAATCGATTGAAAAACTTTCGTCTGGCCTCCGCATCAATCGCGCCGGCGATGACGCCGCAGGTCTAGCGATTTCGGAAAAAATGCGCGGCCAAATTCGCGGGTTGGAGCAAGCGAGCCGCAACGCTCAAGACGGCATTTCGCTCATCCAAACGGCAGAAGGAGCGTTAAATGAAGTACACTCCATCCTGCAACGGATGCGCGAACTGGCGACGCAAGCGGCCAACAGCACCAATACGCAAGCAGACCGCGAGCAATTGCAAAAAGAATTTAACCAACTGACGTCTGAAATCAACCGGATCGGCAATACGACGGAATTCAACACGCAAAAATTGTTGAACGGCAATGTGAGCGGCGCGAGCCCGATTAAACTGCAAATTGGGGCGAATACAAATCAATCGTTTGAAATTAAAATTTTCGACATGCGCGCCCAAGCGCTTGGATTGGCTGGCGCATCTGGTGCATCTGCCAACACTATCGGTGCAGCTACTACGGCAAACGGTACATCGGTATCCTCCGTATTGTCTGGAGGCATTGCAAATGCTAAATTTGCTGGAGGAACGGCGAACCAATTGACAGATGTCAGCAGTGCAGGCACTCCTGAATATGCTTTAGATATCATGTCTTTCAGCGGCGCAACGGCGGCGATTTCGAAAATCGACATCGCGATCAACACGGTTTCGACGGAGCGCGCCCGCCTCGGTTCTTATCAAAACCGTTTAGAGCATACGATCAACAACTTGGATACGTCGGCGGAAAACTTGACAGCGGCGGAATCACGCATCCGCGACGTCGATATGGCGAAAGAAATGATGGAATTTACGAAACAAAACATTCTCACCCAAGCGGCCCAATCGATGCTGGCCCAAGCGAACCAACAGCCGCAGAGCGTGCTTCAGCTGTTGCGATAAAGGAAAAGCGAAAGGCCTCTTCTCGTGTAATCGAGAGGGGCCTTTTCAATTAGGGGAAGCGCTGGAATGATTTTTCTGTTTGATTCGCTTCACATCGACAAAATGAAACCGATAATAATAGTAGAGGATGTCGAATGATCACGAAACAATCTCGTTTAGGAGAGTGCGAGACATGCAGCTCAACATTTTCGGACAAACGTTTGAATATCGCAATGATCGATCAGAGCTTGAAGCGATGTTGCAAAAAATCTTTTCCATGGTTGCCGAGGCGGATCGGCAATTGAGCCATCTCGTTATCGATGGCGTCGAAGTGTACGACGAGATGGAGGCTTATATCGAAGAGAGAATCGATTCCATCCGTACGATTGACGTTGTGGCGGTGACGATCGAAGAATATATACGGGATGTTTTCCAGACAATGCATTCGTATTTGACACGTGCCCTGCCAGAGATTGAGCGTATCATCGATGAATTTTATCAAACCCCTTCCGAACATACATGGATCCGATTTGAGCAAATGCTGGAAGGAATCCAATGGATCGATCAAGCCCTTTATTGGCTCGCCGAACATTCGTACGATCAGATGGATCGTCAGACGCTCGTCCACATCCGGGAAACGTTGGCGGAACAATTGCGGCAATTGCTTCAAGCTGTAGAAGCAGGAGACACGATTTTGATCGCCGACTTGATCCAATATGAAGTCAAGCCGTTATGGAAAGACATTATGGAGCACGTAAAAGTCAATGTCGTGAACTAAACGCAGACAGCAAAGGCAGTGAACAGAGTTGAGCATCTACAGAGGAAAAAAAATCTTGATTATTGGCGGTACGGGAACGATTGGACAACATCTCACCAAAACACTGTTGCAGCATGAACCGAACGTCATTCGCATTTTTAGCCGCGATGAGCATAAACAGTTTGAACTGGCGCAGCAATTTAAACATTCAAAGGTGCTTCGTTATTTAATTGGCGATGTCCGCGACGAAGCGCGTGTGCTGCGGGCGATGGAAGACATTGACTACGTCTTTCATCTTGCCGCCATGAAGCATGTTCCGGCTTGTGAATACAATCCGTTTGAAGCGGTGAAAACGAACATTATTGGCACGCAAAATGTCATTCAAGCCGCTTTGAAAGCCGGAGTGAAAAAAGTGTTATTTACAAGCACGGATAAGGCCATTTCGCCAACGAACACGTACGGCGCAACAAAACTGGCGGCGGAACGATTAATCGCGGCGACCGAATATCAAAAAGGGCCGAAACAAACGATTTTCTCCGCGGTGCGTTTTGGCAATGTCATGGGTTCGCGTGGTTCGGTCATTCCGTTGTTTAAAAAACAAATTTTAGAGGATCGGGAAGTGACCGTCACCCATATGGACATGCTTCGTTACATGATGACGCCGTCGCAAGCCATTTCTCTCATCTTAAAAGCCAACGAACTGGCCGTGGGCGGAGAAGTGTTCGTGCTGAAAATGCCGGTGGTGGCGCTAAGGGATTTAGTTGAGGTGATGATTGAGGAAGTCTCAAAAAAATATCACATTACCGAAACGATTAAAATCAAAGAAATTGGCTTGCGTCCAGGGGAAAAAATGTACGAAGAGCTCATGACAGAAGACGAAGCGCATGCGGCATGGGAGACGGAAGACATGTATGTGATCGGGCCTCCTTTCGGCTGGAAGCCGCATGCCTATCCGAAAGAATGGAACATCCGCCCGTGTCAAAATCCGTTTCAAGGCGAGATGATTGATAAAGAAACATTGCGCCGTTGGATTTTGGCAGAAGGCTTAATATAGGGGAAAACCGTGAGTGATTAGGAGATGAGCATCATGTTGTTGGCAGAGAATCAACGATTTTTGCAAAGCCACTATCCATCCATTTGGCAGCTATGGAATCAAATCCAGCATGAGCAAGTTTGGCCGCAATATGAAATCATCCCGTCCCATGCTGGTCTGCCGACGATTCAAGTTCATGTGGATGGACGCCCTCTGTATTTGCACAGCAAATACAACCCGGAGCAAGAAGCCGAGCGCCTCGTCCAACAGCTCAAAGACAAAATCGAACAACACGACCATCTTTTCTTTTACGGCATCGGGCTCGGATACCATGTAGAAAAAATCTTATCTATGTTTCCATATAAGGCGTTCACGATTTATGAACCGAATCCATGGATCTTTTTTCGCTTTCTATCATACAAACGGATGACAGAATGGCCGATTCAGCGGCTTCGCTATCTTTATGTGGAAACGGACGAGGCTTCGCGCAGGCAGTTTTTTGCCGAGTTTGCGAACGCGCTCGAGACGAATGTGTTGCTCATTACGTTGCCGAGCTATGAGCGTATTTTCGCCGATCCATTTCAACAATTTGTCCGACAGTTTCGTGATTTGATGCAGTCGAAGCGCATCAATTTGGCGACAGAATTTGCATTTGGAAAACGTTGGACATTGAACAGTGTGATGAATTTGCCGACAACGTTGAGATCGCCGAGCATTTTCAGCCGAAAAGAACATTTTCGTTCCAAACCGGTCTTGCTCGTTGCGGCTGGGCCGTCGCTGCAAGAGGAATATGACAATCTTCGCTACATAAAGGAAAATGGGCTAGCCTACATTTTTGCTGTCGGATCGGCGAATCGAGCGCTAGTGGCGAACGGCATCCTGCCCGACGCTGTTTGCACGTATGATCCACAGGCTCATAATTTCGCTGTGTTTTGGGACATGATTGACAAAGGGATCGACGCCAACGTGCCGATGATTTATGGGACGAGCGTCGGATACGAAACGATTCAAAAATACAAGGGACCAAAGTTTTACGCCGTCACATCCCAAGATACCGTAACGCCATACTATCTTGACAGCCTTGACCGTAGCGAAGTGATAGACGATGCGTTTTCGATCGCCATTATTACGTTGCAAATATTGGCGAAGTTGGAGGCGAATCCGGTCATTCTTGTCGGGCAAAATTTCGCCTTTCGCGACAATTACTATTATGCGAAAGAAATCAAACGGGGAGAAAAGCAGACCGCTGAAGTGCTCGAACATGAGCGGCGCGGCCTCATGCAAGTGAAGGACGTATACGGCCGCCTTGTCACGACGAATGAATCGCTCAACCAAATGCGGCTGTTGATGGAGCACTATATCCAGAAGTATGCTCAGATCGAAGTCATCAACACAACAAAAGGCGGTGCGGATATTTCTGGCGCGCCATTTCTTCCGCTGGAGGCCGTCATCCAAAACCGGTTGACGAAGAAAGTCGTGAATGAAAACTGGCATGCCGGCCAAGAACGCAACCCGACGCAAGGGATGGAAGACAAAATCGGGAACATGAAGCGCGCGATGACCGATTTCATCAAGAGATACCATGAGCTCGAAGCAATGTTTCACGAGTTGGAGCAGGCTGCTATTCGAAAAAAAGAAGACAAATTGCTCAAATTATTCGCCCGCTTCGATGAACGGTTTCGCCGCTTGACCCAAAACGACTTTTTTGACGTGTACATACGGCCTGTTGTTCGCGTCTATACGGAAATGTTGCAAAAAGAAGCGCACAAAATCCGAGAAGAGCAAGATCCGATTGTGAAGGCGGACAAAGTGGTCCGGTCGTTCCGCAGCTATTTGCATCTATGCCAGCAAGTCTATAACGAAATGGCGCCGTTGGTGCAAACCTATCTGCACCCCGCCCTGAAACAGAAGGACGATGGCTGGAAGAGACTCGAAAGCACGTCTAGTGAATTTCACTATAGCGGCCAATGGCGCAAAAAAGAAATCAAAATTCAAAAACAACCTTCAATGGAATCTGATGTGATCGGCGCGTATTACGAAACGAACGAACCGAATGCGGCGATTCAATTCAAGTTTAAAGGAACGGCGATTCGGGTGATTGGGGGGAGGCATGCGGATTGCTCGGATCAATTGCAAATGATGATTGGTGGCTATAAAAGAAAGTTTTCCGCTAAGGATAGAGGAGTAGGAGGGCGATTTTCTCCGCAATTTGAACAGGTTTTATTTCAAATATCTGGTTTAAAAGAAGAGATACACGATGTTGAGATGAAGCTGGTTGATGATGAAGCTTTTATTTTTCAGCGAATAGAAGTCAGGGGTTAAAAATACCTGATTCTTAGGAAGTGAAAAACGAATATTCTTGCACATAGAATGTTGATGGGAGGATGGGATAGGGTGAGCCTGAAAATGTTTTATGGACTAATATCTATTTGCGGATTAAATACCACCTTTGCAAAAGCTTTTAGAGAAAAGGGATACGATACTAAGTCTGTCTCATTTTTAAAACATTACTTTGAAAAAGCTGATATTGACTTTGATATTAATAAATTTACTAAACATGAAAAAATAGCAATTCGTCAAAAAATATTCGAAGAACATAAAGATCACTACGATATTTTTCATTTCTTTTTTGCCCACACATTTTTATATGACCAGAAAGATTTGACTTATTTGTCTTCTAAAGGAAAAAAATTATTTATGCACCACAATGGAACTGATGTAAGGCGACCTAGTGTATTGGAGAAATTTAATCCGTATGCGAGATTGATGTATAAAGATTTTTTGGTGAATGAGGATGAGGTAGTTAAATACATAAAAAATTGCGCTGAATGGATTCCTGTATCAATTGTACAAGATTTAGAACTGGCCGAATATGTGCAACCCTTCTATGATTACGTAGAAATACTACCTTTACCAATAGATTTGGGATTGGATAAATATAGTATTGAAAATTATGATTATGAACCAATTACTTCAACGCGAAAGAGAAGATTGAAAATTATGCATGCTCCGACAAATCGAACATTTAAAGGAACAGACTATATTGTTGATACTATAAAGAAAGTATGTTTGAAGAGAAACGATATCGAATTTATTTTAATCGAGAATCAAAATCATAATGATTTTCTCAAAGAGCTAGCCAAAGGAGATATTATTATTGATCATCTATTATACGGGACTTACGGAATGTTATCGATTGAAGCAATGGCGCTAAAAAAGCCAGTCATTACTTATATCAACGATTTTGTTAAAAAAGGTTATCCTCATGATCTACCTATTATATCCGCGACGATAGATAATCTTGAAGAGGTTATTGACCAATTAGTAGATGATAAAGAAAAAATGATTTATGCAGGCGAACAAGGAAGAAAATATGTAGAGGAGTACCACGACTTAGAGAAGGTTGTTTTGCCAAGGCTCATAGATATATATAGAAAATATTGTTAGGTCCTTCATTTGGTGTATAATTTTATTTTGTATATTTTGTAAAAAATGAAATGTATCAAAGACTATACCTGCCCTAAAAGGGATGCGACTTCCAAATGTGATTTAATCCGGATCGTCATTACAAAGTGTACCTGACAAAAAAGATGATCATGATAATGGAAGCCAAAACAGCACTTATTCTAGTTATTTTGGACAACATTACTATCATGTTTCCCTTTAAAAATCAAGTACATCTTTTGGTAATGAACCTTTAATCCGTCTAACAGTGATGATTTTTCTATTCATGCGAGAGACTATATAAGGTGTAATATTGCTTGATTCTGTTTGCTCTCCATACAAATCGACTTTGATGTCACGTGGGAGAGAGTGGCTGAATGTAGAAACACTTCAACTAAGCAACGCATTGTTATTCATTCAGAAGATACGTTAATTTCCTCGCTTTATCTTGTAAATGTACATGGAAGGAAAGGGAGCAAAATGATAGGGAGATATAAGGTGCAAAAAAAAATTTTGAATTTATTTACATGTTTGATGGACGATAAAGACCAAATATTGATTTGGGGAGCGGGAGAACATACTGTTGCTTTGTTAGGGTTTCTGAGAGAAAAAAATATTTCGCTCCATTCTATCCGAGGGATTGTTTCTTCTTATAAAGAATATGATCAAATAATGGGAATCCCAGTATACTCGCTTCAAGAGGCTCTTGATTGGATTGATCATATTAAATACATTGTTGTTTCCTCACACTCTTTTCAAAATGAAATTTTGTCGGAATTAGAGAAAAATGGATTACGCTCTAAGGCGTTCGTTTTGTATGATACGGAGAAGTTTGATCCATTGTTTTATTGGAAAGTAGGAAAACAGCTGTATTACAACTATGAAGATATTCCTGAGGAACAAATTATTCATGAGGTAAAGCTAGACAATATTGAATTTAAAATGTTGCTTAACATAAGGGAGTTTATCCAAAACACCATTTACAATTACGGGTATTATGAGGAAAAGGAAACTCGATTTTTATCACAACAAATTCAGCTTGGCCAGACGGTTTTTGACTTAGGTGCGAATGTCGGTTATTATACTTTAATGTTTGCCCGAAGAGTTGGAAATAGTGGGATAGTCCATTGTTTTGAGCCGGATCGCAAAAACTTTAGACAACTGGTGGATAATATCTATTTGAATCAATTGTCAAATGTGGTGGCTAATCAAGTCGCTGTTTCGAATGCTAATGGTTATATGACTTTGTATTCTAACTCTGATGAGAATGGAGGAATGAAATCAATTGTGCAGCAATTTGAACACGTTTATGACCGAGAAAAGGTAGAAACTATCTGCTTGGATGATTATGTTAAACAAAACGCGATTGATAAAGTAGATTTTATTAAAGTTGATATTGAAGGAGCAGAAATGCTTGCTTTTCAGGGAGCTGAACATCTCCTCTCATCTTCCAAAGCACCAGATATTATGTTAGAAATTAATCCTATTTGTTTATCAAGATTAGGATTTTCCGATATAGAGCTTCAGAAGTTGTTAATTGACTATGGATATAAAATATACTTGATAGAAGATAATGGCACGTTAAAGCATATTCCATCGGAAATCGAAACGAGGAAGTCTATTAATGTCTTTGCGACAAAAAAAGATTATTGAGTTAAAGGGTGTTAATTATGAAAAAGTTGAGAGTGGCAGTCTTGTCAGACCATCCAAGCAATAAAGATCCTAGAATATGGAGAATGACAAAAACCTTGGTGGAATTAGGATATGAAGCGACGCTCTTTTGTCAAAAAGAAAAAGGCGATCGAGAGTATGATTATGAAGACAATATTCATATTAGGAGAGTATTAGATTATAAGTTAGGCACCTCAGTGTTAATTGATAAATATTTAATAGCACATTTTCAATTAAGAGACGCTTTGCTGAAGGAGGAACGCTTTGATATTTTCCATTGCCATGACCCAGAGACGTGGCCAATTGGATATTTAATGGCTAGGGAACAAAAGGCAAAGTGGATAGCAGATTCACACGAGTATTTTCCAGACTATATTGAAAAGCGAAATTATGGGGATGATATAAATAAATATAATACTGCTGTTCAATTAGGAAAAAATCGCGGGAATTATATAAGGTTTGCAGACGGGGTTATAGCTGTTAGTGAAGAAATGTTACATGTTCTTTCCAATGAGTATTCTCTCACCTGCCCTAGGACGGTGATTTTTAATACTCGTTATTCCTCACATATAATGACCAAATCCAAACAAAAAACACGCCAAGAGCTTGGTCTCAGTGAAGAGTTTAAATATTTTGTGTTTGCCGGAAACATTATGCCAGATCGAGGCATTGATACGATTATTGAAATGATTAAGATGATGCCAGACCACTTTCGCCTTATTATTATTGGTGATGGTTTATTGGATGATTATGTAAAAGAAGAACATAAACAATCTCATAAGATTATATATTTAGGTAGATTAGAATACATAGATTTAATTAAATATGTTTATGCTTGTGATGGTTACTTGTATTTTCCGCATCACTATGGAGAAAATGTATTGAGAAATTACAAATACGCTATTCCGAATAAATTATTCGATGCTATCTTTTCTGATATTCCTTTTTTTACATATGATGGGTTTGCTTTCTCTGAGATTGTCAAAAAATTTCGTGTAGGGGTTACTTATCCAATTGGGAAGGACATAGCGTCTATTACTGATGATATTGTTAATAAGTTAAATAACAATGCTTTTGCGAAAGAATCTTTCGAACAGGCCAAAATATACTATTCATGGGAAAATCAGAAATATAAGTTGGATAGTTTATACAAGGATATTTTTAGAGAGGAACTTAAATCTCACATTTCGCACCCTAACAAGGTCAAAACAAAGGATTTTTTATTTAGTTTTTCAGAATAACTTTTTGACCAACACGACGAGCGATGGCTATCCTTTTTTTACCATCGCTGGTCGTTCCGTATGACGTTACACGTAAATGCTCTCATCCAGCCCCAACCCCTGCAGAATCCTTCGTTGTTCAGGGGTGAGGGAGCGATCCAGTGAGCGTTGGATGCGTCCATCCGGCAGCTCCAGGAGGACGACGTTCACATATTGAAACAGCTGGAAAATCGCCTGCCCCGTCGGTCGGGTCAGCTTGCGGCCTCCGGCGCCCTTTAATGGGTGTTCGGGTGTGATGAACTGGCGCACCCGGCGCTGAAAGACGCGGTAAATGGCCAAGGCCAAGAGAAACAAATAGCCCAATACCGCAACTCGTTCTGGCTTTTTGACATAGATCTCATCCGTGAAAAAAGGGTCTTTCAAAAAAGCGAAGTTCATTTCCACCGAGATCTGCCCTTTATACAGCTTCAAGATCTCTTGGGCATCCATGGGTTGGCCCTTCCATTCCTTCGGAACGGTCGTGACGAGGACAAACCGGGACGCTTTCCGTCTTGCCTGTTCCCACGCGTCTTGGTCGAATTCGACGTCAAGGTGCAAGAAATACAGCGTCTCCACCTCGGGTTCCGCCCCTTTTTTCGGCCGTCCGCGCCGTTTTTTCAGGCGTACGGTCTCTTCGACCGCGGCCTCAACCCGATGAAACCGGGGGCGAAGGGACGCCTTGAGGGACGCCTTGAGGGACGCCAAGGCTTGTTCGGCATCTTCCCGGCACGAGAAAGGGTGACGCTCCCAACGGGCTTGTTCCTCGCGAAGAAGCTCCGCTTCTTTGGTTCGTTCTTTTTCAAGCGTCTTTCCTTTTCGCTGGTCGAGCGCGCTCGATTCAACAACGATCAGCCGAACGGGGTGGCCTTCATACGTCGAGGCCGTTTCCCATACCCGGTACGTGGCGCCGTTTCTCTCCGCCAACGTAAAGGGATCGCTCCACGTCGTGTCCTCAGCATCCGCTTCGGCCAGCGCGGTTTTCACGATCCGGAGCGACGAAGGGCCTCTGGTGATCAAAAAGGCGTTGGCCGCTTTGGTTTGCGCCAGGGTCTCTTTCGTCATCGCGGCGGAATCGGCCACGTAAATCCATTCGTCTTCGATTTTGGCCTGCTTCAGCTGTTCATGGACACGAGACAGCACCTCGGGATTCCATGTTTTGTCCGGCAGGTTGCCGTCGTGCACATCGCCGTAAAACGGGATGCCGTCCTCGTTGCCGACCAGTCCGAAACCGATCTGTTTTTGCCAACGATGATGGCGGTTGTAGCCATGTGTGATCTGCAAAGCCTCTAATGAGGCCGATTCATACGCGCCGTAAACCGTCTTGTCCGTCGTATCGGCGTGAAAGGCTCGGAGGGAAAGGCCTTCTTTGCGATAAATGTGAATCAAGCAAGTGCTGATCACCTTGTGAATATCCGCCTCATACAAGCGGTCGAGATGACGAGCCAAGGCATCGTCGTTCAACCAGGAAGGATGGAGACCGGGACGGATGAGTTTCTCTAGATCGATCTCCTGAGCCCATCGTTCCACGTGAACGAGGGCTTGCCGGCCGTCAAACATATTGTAGATGATGGCCTGAACGGCATCGCTGACTCGAGTCTGGCACTGTGGATCAACGGGAACGAGATGGTCAATCAATTGGGGCAGGCCCAGTTTCTTGAATAGTGTAAATTAGCACATTATTTCAGAATCACTTTTTCAAATTATTTCAGATGGATTCTGAAATAATGTGCAAAATTTTTGCGGATTGTTCCGGATTTTGCACATTCTTTCGGAACGTTTGCACGCTCTTTCAGATGAAGATTTCCAGCGCGCCTGATGGACCGATGGAAAAGAGAAAGCACAAAA
>NZ_SDLD01000180.1:0-550 GCF_013096875.1 Geobacillus sp. DSP4a
GGTGAAGGAAGCACCGAAGGCGCCGGACAACGAAGCGCCGAAAGCGGCGGTGAAGGAAGCACCGAAGGCGCCGGACAACGAAGCGCCGAAAGCGGCGGTGAAGGAAGCACCGAAGGCGCCGGACAACGAAGCGCCGAAAGCGGCAGTGAAGGAAGCACCGAAGGCGCCGGTCAGCGAAGCGCCGAAAGCGGCGGTGAAGGAAGCACCGAAGGCGCCGGACAACGAAGCGCCGAAAGCGGCGGTGAAGGAAGCACCGAAGGCGCCGGACAACGAAGCGCCGAAAGCGGCGGTGAAGGAAGCACCGAAGGCGCCGGACAACGAAGCGCCGAAAGCGGCGGTGAAGGAAGCACCGAAGGCGCCGGACAACGAAGCGCCGAAAGCGGCAGTGAAGGAAGCACCGAAGGCGCCGGTCAGCGAAGCGCCGAAAGCGGCGGTGAAGGAAGCACCGAAGGCGCCGGACAACGAAGCGCCGAAAGCGGCGGTGAAGGAAGCACCGAAGGCGCCGGACAACGAAGCGCCGAAAGCGGCGGTGAAGGAAGCACCGAAGGCG